>DYOH01000103.1 GCA_020720625.1 Acetofilamentum sp.
TAATATAATAGAAAATCAGGTTATTACATCAGGATAGCTGCAATATGGGTTAAAAAAAGAGAGAGTTTTTAGACCGGACTCATAAATATATCTCTAAAAAAAAACATGCTCACTATTAACTCTAAGTGCTTATTGTTGTAAATGAAGAATCAATGCATGAAAAACAGCAATATGCTAGAAAAACCTTGCATTGAAGCATCAAATATTTGATTTATAATATTGATTTAAATTTAATTATATATTTTTCAACAGCCCCTATTTAAGAATCACCTTCATTTTTTCTTGTTTTTTATTTTGATTTAGAATGATATGGTATATTCCGGCAGGCCAGTTTTTTCTTTCGATAATGTATTTTTGGATGCCTTTCTGTTTTAGAATGAGTTTTCCCTGATTATTGTATAGTTTTATCGTAAAGGCTTCGTTGTTGGCCGATTCAATTGTAATGGTGTCGAATGCCGGTGTTGGAAAAACTTTAAATGTGGAGATAAGTTTTTCTTTTTCCACGCTGCTGATATTTTCGAATAGCCACAAAAAGGCTTCGCCAAATTCGGCGCTCCAAAAAGCTTCGTTGTGCTCGCCACTGGCTACTGTTTTTAGCAGTAATTCGTTTTCTTCGTAATTGTTGGCTTTCAGAATGGCCAGCATTTGGTTGCATTCGGCGGGCAGACTGCCATCGCCTTCTTTTCCGCCTGCCAAAAAATACATTTTGGTGGCATAATTTTTCGAATGCATGGCTGCCAGGGTGTATATACTGTCAGAAAACCACAATGATGGCGAAAAAACGCCTGCCAGACCAAAAATATCGTTCATTTGCATGGCCGCATAAAACGAAATAAGTCCACCCAATGAGCTTCCCCAAATGGCCGTGTTTTCTCTATCGGATTTGGTTCTATAATGCTCATCAATATACGGTTTTAGTGTATCTGTAATAAACTGGAGGTATTTATGGCCATCGCCACCGCCGTATTGCGCATTGCTGTAGGGTGTTAGCTCATTTATACGCTCACTGCCGCCATTGTCAATGCCAACCACGATTACTTTCTTGTATCCTTGTTCGGCCTGATTATTCAAGGTTTCGTCTACTTTCCATTCTCCGGCAAAGGATGTAGCCGCATCGAATAAATTTTGCCCATCGTGCATGTAAATTACCGGATAGCTCTCGGTACTTTCATTATAATTTGGCGGCAAATAAAGAATAATTCGTCGGTAGCGATCTAGTTGGGGCATGTAAAAACTATCTGTGAGTACAAACACATTTTCGGCAGCCGTGCTGGTGGCACTGCCATTTTGGGTAGATGCCCAGTTGGCAATACTTATTTTTAGTGTATCGTTTTGTTTTACCGTGTATTGTCTGTCGGATATTTCTTCGCCACCAGTTCCTTTTTCAACGGTATTCCAGCTTCCCATGGTAAATTTAAAACTGAGCGTTGTGCCGGCATTCCAGCTATGTTTTAGTTCAAATTTTTCCTGCTGATTTTTGGTAAGCTTAAAATTTACATCGCCCGGATTCCAATTGTTGAAATTTCCGGCCATGTAGACCGAGGCATTGGCAGGCGTATTGGCCGGCAGCGATTCAATAATAACGGTGGTTTGCGCATTTGTGCCCAAGTACATCAGCATAAATGCGAGAAGTGTAAATATTTTTAAGTTTTTCATTTGTAGATGGTTTTGTGCAAAGTTAGTTTTTTTTAGCTGTTGAAATAATATTTGCACCAATGTTTTTGGTATTATCAAATCGCTTTTTTGGGAAATTTAATCAGGTATTTTTTGTGGATATCTTGCCTATATTGGATTTGACCTAATAAGCCGAAAAAGAATTTTGAGATTAATTAGTTGCCTAATATCATTTGTTCTTCTAATTTTTTATGTAAATCTGAAATTCAATTTCAATTTTGCATAAATATACGCATTTTTTGCTAAAAAATAATCAATTTTATCCTTGACTGAAAATAAAATCGGGTATACAATTTTTTAATTAGGCGCTTAAGTTATTGAACGTTTGATTTTTGTTTGCTTATGCATATACTTGATTTTAGCCGCGTTAGCGGCGATATCTTTGTCGAATCAAGATTTTTTTTGCATTTTAAAGCCACGTAGTGGCGAAATTGCTTAAATATTTTAGATTTTTTTTAGATGTCGGTGCTACGCACCTTAAGATATACGCAGATTTATTTACTACAAAGATTTCACCACTACGTGGTTGATTATATGATATATAGTACTTGTAGGCTATTATAAATTTGCTTTATATTATTTCCTGTGTTTGTATATTTTTTGCTGTATTACCTAAATTTTTGATTTAGTTTTTTAAAATGCTATATGATTGTCTTAAAGATGGACGTATATCAAATCATCATATTTTTGGTTTATAAATCAAAATAATTATAATATTTTTGGTTTACGAACCAAATTTTGTATGTTTTTGAATTGCATTGATTTTTTGTCGTGAATGCCCGGATTTTATGTATCACATCAAATACCTATTTTTTAAATTATTGAAAAATAAAGTATTAGACCTGCCAGATTTCACTCATTTTAGCTATATATTGATGCTAAGTAATTAATTATCAGGCAAAAATGTTGTGTCTTGCGGATTTTAGGAAATACTTAAAATGGTAAATTACATCTGGCAGATTTCTCATATCAGAATTTTCAGTAATTGGGTTACATTCAAATGGCTGCATAATAAGGTAATAAGGTTTTACTATGCCTTATTCAATTTTGTCTACTAAGGTGTAAATAGCAGATAAGGTTTTGATTCCCTTACGCTTGGGGTACACCTTAGTAGACGAAGACTGTAGCTATACTTTCTACTATATTGCCTTATTATACATAAGTAAAAGCTTTTCTCAGGTTTTACTTCAAAATGCTTACACTCGAAATGATAATTTATAGAAGTATCAGCCTAAAGAACTTATTATTAGAGTTGTTTCAGCATACTCTAGTTAGAATTTGATGTATAACTATATTTTGTATAGTATATTTTGTATTTGTGTATATTTTTGTATTTTTGTAAAGTATACTTAACAAAATTATGGATTATGGATGATTTGATAAGTACATTTAATAAAAATATTCCGCGTACTATTTACCTGGATAAAATTAGACCATTTTATAATCAACCGCTTATTAAAATTCTTACCGGGCAGCGTCGGGTGGGAAAAAGTCGCATGATGATGCAGATGAATACTGAATTGCAAAAATTGAATCCGGAAGGGAATTTTATTTTTATTGATAAGGAAAAGTTTGAATTCGATGATATTATTGATTATAAAACCTTGATGCATTATGTAATGGCTAAAAGTGAGGCAAAGAAAATGAATTACCTGTTTATTGATGAAGTGCAGGAAATTGATGGCTTTGAAAAAGCATTGCGAAGCCTGGCTACTGAAAATAATTTCGATATTTATTGCACAGGAAGTAATGCAAATATTTTTTCCGGCAATATGGCTACTTATTTAAGCGGCCGACAAATACAAATTGAGGTGAGAAGTTTGTCTTTTAACGAGTTTCTTGCTTTTAATGAATTACCTGCTCAAAAAGAAAGTTTGTTTAGGTATTTAAAATATGGCGGCTTACCTTATTTAATGCATTTGCCTGATGATGATGGTGTTATAAACGATTACCTTGGAAATATATTAAGCACTATTTTATATAGGGATGTGCTTGGAAGAAATCAAATTAGGGATATAGCATTTTTAAATAATTTGCTCAAATTCACTGCTGATAATACGGGGAATTTATTATCTGTGCGCAATATCTCAGATTATTTGAAATCACAGCGGAATGTAAAATCTGTCTCTGTCATACAGAATTATTTGCAGTTTTTATCAAATGCTTGTTTGATTAATTCTTCGCCTAAAATGGATATACAAGGCATGAAAATATTTGAAAGTGGCGAGAAGTATTATTTTCAGGATTTGGGTATTCGAAATTTTATCATTGGATATAGGGCACAAGATATAACCAAGCTTATTGAAAACGCGGTGTATAATCAATTACGCTTGTTGGATTACCGGGTGTTTACCGGAAAATCGGGCGATAAAGAGATTGATTTTATAGCTGAAAAAAACAACGAACGTATTTATTTGCAGGTTACTTATCTTCTTAGTTCGGAAAAAGTTTTTCAGCGTGAATTCGGAAATCTTGATCAAATTAACGATCATTATCCAAAATATGTTATTAGTGCCGACGAAATGCCCATCATGAATTCCTATAGAGGTATTAAACACATCAAATTAATTGATTTTCTGACGAATGGATTGAATTAGGCTTAATAATTTCAAGAGGATTTTTGAGTGAGAATTGTTTTTTATAAATGGTGGATACACGCTGCAAAATGTATCCACCCTCATAAATTTTTTTATAATCCCAGCAGTATTCTGTTTTCGTCTTTGCCGCCTAAAAGCATTTTGTAAGGGTTTTCTATCAGATCTTTAATCATTACCAAAAAGCTCACGGCGCTTTTTCCGTCAATAATACGGTGGTCGTAGCTTAGTGCTATATACATCATGGGGCGAATTACCACTTGTCCGTTTAGAGCCACCGGGCGGTCTACGATATTGTGCATGCCCAAAATGCCGCTTTGGGGCGGATTTAGTATCGGTGTAGACATCAGCGAGCCGAAAGTTCCGCCGTTGGTGATGGTAAATGTGCCATTAGACATTTCTTCGAGCGATATTTTGTTGCTTTTTCCTTTTTCGCCGTATTCCTTAATTTTTAGCTCAATCCCGGCCAAACTTAGGCTTTCTACATTGCGCAATATGGGCACAAGCAGTCCTTTGGCCGATTGCACCGCAATGCCAATATCGGCATACTGATGATATACAATTTCTTCGCCATCTATCATGGCGTTTATGCTCGGATACGCTTTTAAGGCCTGGGCTGTGGCTTTCAGAAAAAACGACATAAAGCCTACCTTAACGCCGTATTTGTCTACAAATAATTTTTGGTATTTCTGGCGTAATTCCATTACCGCGCTCATGTCTACCTCGTTAAAAGTAGTAAGCATGGCGGTTTCGTTTTTTACGGCTACCAATCTTTCGCTCAGTTTTTTTCGCAGATTCGACATTTTTTCGCGATTCATTTCGCGCTGTACTTCTTCTAAGTAATTGTTGCTTAGCGATATTTCCTTTGGTGTTGCTTTATTTTCTGCTAATTTTGATAATTCGACTTTGTTTTCCAGATAGATTTCAACTTCTCTTTTGCCTAATTTTTGTAAGCCTGCAAGAATTTCGTCTACCGATATCTGATGTTCATCGAGCATCTTTTTTGCCACCGGACTTACTTTTACTTGCTGATATTCGGCAGAAGCCAACTGTTTTTCAGGCTTCGGTTCTTCTTTTTTAGTCGTTTCGGGTGTTTTCTCGGCTATCGAAATCGTTTTCTGTTCTTCGGCAGCTTTGGTTGCCTCTCCCGCAAAAGAACTGTCAATTTTGCAGGCTACACTTCCTACAGCTACCGTATCACCGGCTTGGGCTAGTATTTCTAATTTACCGCCTTCTTGTGCAATTAGCGGTAAGGTGGCTTTGTCGGATTCAATTTCGGCTATTTCCTGATTTTTTTCTACGATGCTTCCGTTCTCAACCATCCACGAAGCTATTATTACTTCTGAGATTGATTCGCCCGGACTAGGTATTTTTAGTTCAATTATCATGATTTTTTTGCTATTTCATTTATTATGGCAAAGATAAAAAAATATTGAAAATATGGTGTGCTGAAATTTTTATGCCCGAAAAAATATGCGTGATTGGTGTTTATACTTTTTTTTTCAATGCTTTATGCTGCCTTTGAGTAAAAAATCAATCACCTGATTTTGCTGTGAATGTTAAAAACATAAAAAAAACTTATACCTTTGTATCTAAACTAGCAGGTAATGACAGAAGATTATATTGGTAAGTTTTTTGTAGATTGGCTCAGCAATTATGGCTTTTCTGAGCAATGGGCCGAGTCTTTAAGAAGTTTTTTATTGATATTGATTTTGCTGACTTTTGGATACATCGCCAATTTTTTTACCCGAAAAATTATAATCAAAGGTGTACATTTTTTCTTTTCTATTTCGAAAAACCATTACGATGATATTTTCATTAAGCGAAAATCTTTTGATTTATTGTCGCACTTTGTACCTGCTATTATTTTTTACTATGGGGTTTTATTGATTTTTAGAGCAGATTTTTCCTATTTCTTTCCTGCCGAAAGGCTTATTTTGCTTATTCGGAATATCATTTATGTGTATTTGATTTTCAATATTATCTGGGTAGTTTTCAGATTACTCGATTCGCTCTACGAAATATACAGCAGCCTGCCAATGGCCAAAAATGTGTCGCTTAAAGGATTGGTGCAGGTTTTTAAAATTTTAGCTTTTATTATTGGGGCAATCCTGGTTATTGCCGTGGTGTTTGATAAAAGACCTTTCTCCATATTAACTGGCTTGGGAGCCGTTACGGCTGTGCTTATGCTCATTTTTAAGGATACCATTCTCGGTTTTGTAGCCAGTATTCAATTGCAGGTATACAACTTACTAAAACCCGGCGATTGGATTGTGGTGCCTTCGGAGAATGCCGACGGAAATGTTATTGAAATTTCTTTGGCAGCTGTTAAGGTCCAAAATGGTGATAAAACCATTACTATGATTCCTACTTATTTACTGGCATCTAAATCTTTTGTAAATTGGCGTGGATTGGAGCAGGCCGGTGCCAGGAGAATAAAAAAATCTATTTATATTGATATGAAAACTGTAAGATTGCTCACTGAAGATGAAAAAATCAGACTCATGAAGTTTTCTATTTTACGCAATTATCTTCAAAACAAAGAATCTGAAATTCAAGAGTACAATCAGCGTTTAAGTTTGGATAATATTGATGAAATTAATGAGCGAAATCTTACTAATTTGGGCACTTTTCGCAAATATGTGGAGGCTTATTTGCATAATCATCCATCGGTGAATAAGCAATTTAGTATTGTGGTTAGATATTTGCAATCCGGTCCGCAAGGAATGCCTCTGGAGATATATTTGTACAATACTGAAAACAACTGGCTCAATATGGAAGAATTACAGTCTAATATTCTTGAGCATATATTGGCTGTAATTTCGGAGTTTGGTTTAAGTATTTTTCAGTTGGCATCTGCCAACGATTTTAAGCATTTGGCTGAAAATAAGAAATAGCTGCGGCATTTGGAAGTATAAATTAGGTAACACATTTACATGAGCATAAATAAGTAGAATGAGAAAAATATACAGATTTAGTGATAGACCGTTTTTTCTATTGATTCTGATACTTTTGTGTTTTAGTTCAATAGCTGCTCAGGCACAGGTTGTATCCACTTCCGTTTTCGAAGAAAAAATTCACTCTTTGCAGGTTTTTATAGGAGATTGGGAATTGCATTATCCTATTCTCGAATTGGGCTCCGATGAGGTTTTTTCTATTCATTTCGACGATTTTTCGCAGCCCCAAAATACCTATAATTATATGATTTCGTTTTGCAATGCGGATTGGACTATTTCCGATTTAATGAAATCCGATTATTTGGCCGGTTTCGATGAGCAAATGATTGATGAATACGAATTTTCGAGCAATACAACGCTGCAATATACTCACTATCAGCTTGCTTTGCCTAATCAGGATGTGCAGTTTTTAATCCCCGGAAATTATTTACTAGAGGTGTATAAGAATTACAATCCCGATAGCATTGTTTTTACTCAACAACTCTGGGTTTTTTCAAACATGCTCGAAACAAGTGCCCGTATGATGAAACCCTCCGACCCTTCGAAATTGATTTCCCATCAGCAGGTAAACATCGAAATTAACGATGTTCAGCACATCATCAGAGACGTTTTTCTGGATGTGCAAATCAGTATTATGCAAAATTTTAGGCCCGACAGGCAAAATTTGCTCAAATCGCCTACGTTTATTAAAGGTAATACATACATTTATCAAAATAAACCAGAAAATTTATTTGCCGCTGGAACAGAATTTCTGCATTTTGATACCAAGAGCATTCGTTTTAAAGAAATGAGAACGGATAGCATTACTTTCGATGGCACCTTTTATCATTTTTATATTCAACCCGATGAACTTTTGCCTTATAGGCCATACAGCTCGGCACAAGACCTAAACGGTAACTTCAGGATACAGTTGCAAAATGAAAAAAACAGCCTGCTTTTGGCCGATTACGTGTTTGTTCATCTCTTTGCCGAAAACAATAAATACATTATGAATCATCAACTCTTTACAATTGGGCAATTTAATTCATGGAAAAAATCATCGGATTTTAGCTATAATTGGAATTCTCAGGCGCATTTGTTCGAAAATGTTTTGTTCCTAAAACAAGGTTATTATAATTATCTGCCCGAAAATTTGCATGCAGAGCAGCTCTTAAGTCCGTTGGAAAATCATGCCGAAACTGAAAACGAGTATTTTATTTTTGTGTACTTAAAGGATAAAACATTAAATTTTGATAAGTTAGCAGGCTTTTTGACAATAAATTCGCATTCGGGTGCAAATTGAAAAGCTTTTTTTGTATATTTATAAATTATATTTACTCAAAATTGATTAAAAATGATGAATAAGTTAAGCTTTGTAATCTTTCTATTGCTTATTTTTCAATCGGTATCGGCGCAGGATACCCTGTTTGTGGAAGATTTTACCAATAACAAAAATCAATGGCCAATTATATCAAATGCCAATAATCAGCGAAAAATTAAAAACGGGGTTTATATTTTCGAAAACAAATTAAAACAGGGCGCTTTTGAGAGCAGGGTGGCCGTGCTTTTTCCCGAAAATGATGATTATGAGATAAACCTGATTATCAAAAAAAACAATGGCCCCGAAGATAGAGCAAATGGTTTGGTTTGGGGTAGCAATGGGCAAAATCGATTTTCTTTTGTAGTTTCCGGAAATGGTAAGTTTGCTATTGATAAATATGAAAATGGCCAGTGGCACGATTTTTATCCATGGACAGCCACTTCTTACATTCTGGCCAATGCTGCAAATCATCTTAAAGTGCGCAAAGCCGGAGAGTATTTCCTTTTCTTTATAAATAACAAACAAGTGGCTCAAATGAAGTTTCTTCCGCTTTTTGGAAATCAAATCGGAATTACTGTCTCGCGCGAAACGGAGGTCGAAGTGGATAAAATCTGGATACTTCGACACGAATATCAACCTTATATTCCTGTAAAAATTTTCGCCGAAACAAACGATTCTTCTAAAGTGGCAAGTCTGTCCGAAGGCTCCAAAATTCTGGAATCTAAAGAAAAAGCCAAAATTGAAGAAAAAATTGCGGTTTATTCAAAGTACCTTGCTCTTCAGCCTCAGAGTGTTGAAGCGCTCGAATTCAGGGCCGATGACTTTGTTTTGCTGCAAAAATACAACAATGCTATTGCGGATTATAATGCAATTCTGAGCGTTAATGCATCTAGCAAGTCTGCCATGAACAAAAGGGCTAATGCTTATCTTTTGGCCGGACAGCACGATAAGGCCATTGCCGATTTTCAAAGAATTGCCCTGATGCACCCAAGCGACTGGATTGTACGTCAGAATTTGGTCTTGGCCTATATCGCTGCAGGGAATCATTCTGCCGCTTTAAAGGAAATGGACGACTTACTTAAAATTTTTCCCCAGAATCCGGATGCACATAATTTAAATGGTGAAATTCTGGTGCTCATGGAAAACGAGAAATTGGCGGTGCAAAGTTTTGAAACTGCATTAAAAATTGCCCCCAGGCATCAGGCCGCTAAACTGAATCTCGAAAGAATTAAGAACCGAATGATTACTGAAAATAATACAATTTCGGCGTTTTCCGATTTGATTCAAAAAAGCCCGCTTCAACCCGATAATTATTATTACAGAGGCATGGAACGTGAAAAAATGCTCGATTTTGCAGGTGCTTTAGAAGATTATACCCAGGCCATTACCTTGAGTTTTGCTAATCCTGACGTGTTTTTGCGCAGAGGAAACATATACGAAAGTCAGAAAAATGCTTTGAATGCAATTGTCGATTATTCGAAATATCTCGAAAAGCTTCCCTGGAATCCGCAAGTTTTAACTAAAAGAGCAATACTTTATGCTCAAACTGCACAAACTAAATTAGCTATCGACGATTTTTCGCAAGCTATTAAATACGAGCCTGCAAATGCCGGTAATTACTCACAAAGAGCTTTATTGTATGAGAAAAATAAGCAATTTGATTTGGCTTTGGATGATTATTTAAAGCTTATTGATTTAAATCCTGCAAATGCTGAGGCACTTTTTGCTTATGGCAAACTGCTTCTGGAAACTAAAGTGGATAAAGCAAAGGCTTGTCCGTATATTCAAAAATCTGCAGCTCTCGGAAATAAGCCGGCTGCCGAGTATTCAGCCAAAAATTGCACTAATCAATAAGAGAATATTGTATTTTAGAACTATTCTAAATTTACTTTAATTTACTTTTGAATCGTTTTTTTTATATAAACGCAATTAATGAAAATTATCATAGCAGGGGCAGGGAATGTAGGTACATACTTAGCCAAAATGCTCAGCGAGGGCAATCACGATTTAGTGATTATTGATTTAGATGAAAAAAAATTGTCGAACATGCGTTCGCATTTCGATTTATTAACCGTAAATGGGTCTGCTACATCTATTGAAACGCTAAAAGAAGCAAATGTGGCTAAAACTGACTTATTTGTGGCTGTTACTGAAATGGAAGAGGTGAACATTACCGCTGCCATTTTGAGTAAAAAATTAGGTGCGCTGAAAACTATCGCTCGGATTAACAACCACGAGTATTTAATTCCGGCAAACAGAAGTTTCTTCTTGCGATTGGGAATCGATTCCATGATTTACCCCGAAATTTTGGCAAGTAAGGAAATTATCAATTTGCTCAGACAAACGGGCACTTCTAAAACTTACGATTTTTCGGGGGGAAGTCTCTCCCTTTTCGCCATTAAAATTGATAAAGATGCCCCAATTGTCGAAAAATCGCTCAAACAAGTTACCGACGAAACCGGCGGATTTAGTTTCAGAGCGGTGGCAATTACCCGAAATTCGGTTACAATTATTCCTCGCGGCGACGATTTCTTCTTTGCCGGAGATATGGTATATGTGATTACCACCAAAAACGGTGTCGATAAATTACTCAAAATATCTGGTAAACAGACCATAACGATGAAAAATATTATGATTCTGGGCGGAAGTCGCATCGGAATCAAAACCGCTAAAAGGCTCGAACACCAGTTTAATATAAAACTGATTGAACAAGATCCGGAAAAATGCTTTGCTTTGGCCGATGAATTGGAAAAAACCCTCGTTATTAATGGAGATGGACGAGATATTGAACTCCTTCTTGATGAAGGTATTGAAGATACTGATGCTTTTATTGCTGTTACCGGAAATTCCGAAATTAATATTCTTTCTTGCCTCATGGCTAAAAAACATGGCGTTAAGCGAGCAATCGCCGAAATAGAAAACATGGACTACATTGATATGGCCGACAATATGGGAATTGACGCTTTTGTGAACAAACGAATGATTGCGGCTAGTAATATCTATAGTTTTACAATGGAAGCGGAGGTTTCTTCTATGCAATGTTTAACTGCTACCGAAGCCGAAATTTTCGAATTTGTGGCGCACAAGGATTCCAAAATTACCGAGGCGCCTTTAAGAGAACTTAATTTTCCGCAAGGTGCCATTATTGGCGGTATTATTCGTGGTAAAAAATCTTTTATCGCCATGGGCGACTCGCACATACAACCAAACGATAAAGTGGTTGTTTTTGCGCTTCCTATGGCCATCGATAAAGTTGTTTCATTTTTTCACTAAAATCTTATGCATATTAGATCCATTATTAGGGTTTTAGGTTTGCTTTTATTTATTGAATCCGGATTTTTACTGCTGGCATTATTGGTTGCCTTATTTTATGCCGGCGATGATTTGCTTAGCATCGCTATTTCCTTTGGAATTACTTTGTTTTTGGCATTTCTTACTTATTTTTTTACAAAAAATGTGAAAACTACTATCACTAAGCGCGAAGGTTACCTTATTGTAGCTTTGGTTTGGGTGGTATTCTCTTTTTTCGGTGCGCTTCCTTTTTATATCAATGGGCATATACCTTCTTATACAGATGCTTTTTTCGAAACCATGTCGGGTTTTACCACAACCGGTGCTTCTATACTAAACGATATCGAAGCATTGCCCAACGGATTACTTTTTTGGCGCAGTATTACCCAATGGATGGGAGGCATGGGTATGATTCTGCTTTCGATTGCCATTTTGCCAATCTTCGGTATTGGAGGAATGCAGTTATATGCAGCCGAAGTTCCGGGTCCAACCCCCGATAAATTTCATCCAAGGGTGAAAGAAACGGCCAAAAGACTCTGGGCTATTTATATAGCGCTTACCCTTATTCAAACCTTATTGCTGGTTCTGGGCGGAATGAGTTTTTTCGATGCATTAAACCATTCTTTTACAACAATGGCCACTGGCGGATATAGCACCAAGCAAGCAAGTATTGCTTATTACGATTCCGCTTATATTCAATATGTAATTACTATTTTTATGTTTTTCGCAGGGATAAATTTTTCCCTTTTTTATTTTGCCATCAAGTTTAAATGGAGTAAAATTTTTGCTAACGAGGAATTTAGATTTTACACTGGTTTTGTTATTCTTTTTACTATTATTATTACCTTGGGTTTGATGATATATAATGAAACTCCTCAGGAAAATGCTTTAAGAAAAATTGAACTGGCATCTAAATCTATCGAAAAGCAGAGAACGCATATTGCACTCATTACCGATAGTATTCCGTATGAACATGTAACTAAAGATTTACATACAACCAAACAATTGGTGGCCAATGCTGATAATAAAGAAGTTTTTAGCTTTTATATCCTCGAAAAGAGGTTCAGAAGTGCTTTTTTTCAGGTGGTTTCTATTATTACCACTACCGGTTTTGCCACCGACGATTATTTAAATTGGCCGCCTATTTTGGGTATGTTTATTTTTGTTTTGATGTTTTTTGGCGGTTCGGCGGGTAGTACGGGGGGCGGAATTAAAATTGTTCGTATTGTGGTGCTTTTTAAAAATAGTACCAAAGAGTTTGCCCGCTTGTTGCATCCCAATGCGGTTATTCCGGTGAGATTAAACAGGAGAGTGCTTAGTTCCGATATTGTGGCCAACATTTTGGCTTTTATCGTTTTCTATATTTTTTCTTTTATTGCAGCTACATTGGTGCTGGTTTTGTTGGGTATTGATTTTGAAACAAGCATGGGCGCTTCTATTGCTACCCTCGGAAATATTGGGCCGGGTATCGGAAATGTGGGGCCTGCCGATAATTTCGCTTTTTTGCCCGATTCTGCTAAATGGATGCTTAGTTTGTTAATGCTTATCGGACGGCTTGAGCTTTTTACAGTTATCATTGTTTTTACTAAACTGTTTTGGACCAAATAAAGTATATTATGAGTTCAGTCTAAAAAGATTGAAAAAATGATTATACCCCTGCCAGCGTTTT
>DYOH01000014.1:0-11069 GCA_020720625.1 Acetofilamentum sp.
ATGTATTGGTGCAGATGGTCTCTGACTTATCCGGTTTTACAGCTATTGTATTATTCACAAGACTTACCTCATCTGAATTGCTGCAAGTACCATCGGTCAGGGTCCAGCGCAGTACTGTGTTGCCAGTACCTAAACCAGTAGCGGTAGTATTATACAAGGTACTATGTGTGATAGTGGCAGTGCCGCCTACAAGGGTCCATGTGCCGGTATAGGTTCCGGGGGCTGTGCCATCTAATGTGGTACTATTTATACAAACAGCTTGGTCGGAACCGGCAGAGACTACAACGGAATCACTGATAATAGTGATTTCTTCATCAGCACTACAAATGCCTTTGTCTACTGTCCATCGGAAGGTATTAGAGCCTAAAGCCAAATTATATACCCATGAACGATAATATGTTGACTCGTCGATGGTAGAACCTCCAAATACAACGCTCCAGCTTCCGGTGCCTACACTTGGATTGGTGGCATTTAGCTGATAACTGTTGTCGCATATATTAATACTCGATACGCCACCATCGGCGGTTACCGAATTATTGGTGATTATCACGTTATCGCTGGCTACGCATGTACCTGCTGTTACGGTCCATTTGAACTCGTTTATGCCAGTTGTTAAACCAGTTACACCAGAATTAAACTGATCGGAATTAGTAATTGTTGCCAAACCACCAACTCTGGTCCATGCGCCATTTGCAATTGCAGAAGGTTCATTGCCTGCAAGAGTATATACATCAGAACAAACCTCCTCATCGCTTCCGGCATTTGCAGCTACAAAATTATTCACAACATTTACCAAGTCGAAATCAGAACAACCAGTTAAGGGATTAGTAATCGTCCATCTGAAGACATTTGGACCTAAATCCAGGGAAGAAACAACAGTAGCCGATGAAGCATCATTCAGGATAATTCCGAATCCGGTTTCAATAGTCCAAACACCATTAGTTCCATCGGTAGGAACGGCTTCAATATTATTTGTAGCACTGCATTGTTCAAGAGGATCATCGCCAGCATTAGCAGTAACAGCATTATTAATAACAAAAACCTCATCAGAAGCAGAGCAACCGTTTTTATCAACAGTCCACTTATATTTATTATTTCCAGCAGCCATTCCGGTAACACGTGTATTAAATATGCTCGATTGAACAAAACTTCCAGCTCCCTGAGTAACAGTCCAAAGCCCCGAACCCACGCCCGGATTATCCCCATCCAAGTCATAGTAATTAAAGCATATATCATCATCATCACCAGCACTGACAACAAAAGCATTATTATTTACAGTAACAGTCTGTCCATCAGAACAATTACCGTTCTCCAAGGTCCAATTAAATACATTAGCTCCTGAAGATAATCCACTTACAGTTGTACTATATAATGTACTATTGTCAATAATTCCCGTGCCCGAAATCAAAGTCCATTTTCCATTTCCAACCGAAGGTGCACCAGTTTTCAATGGAGCAGTTGTTGTACAAACAATCTCAGATTTATCAGGATCAACAGAAACTGTATTATTTTGAATAACAACCTCATCTTCGAGAACGCATATATCATTTTGTATTCTCCAGGCAATGATATTCGTACCATTTGCGAGTCCTGAAATTGTTGTGTTAAAATCAGTAGATTGCGCAAAAGTACCACTTCCCGATTTTACATACCAGCTACCAGTACCAATAGCAGGATCATTAGCACTAATAGGAGAACTAGTACTACAAACTTCAAAATTACCCAATGCCACAGGCTCGTCAGGCAAATTATTTATTACTGTAACATCATCGATATCAGTGCAACTATTTTTGGTAACTGTCCATCTTAGAACATTATTTCCTTGCGCTAAATTAGAAACATCAGTATTATATAGAGTAGAATTATCAATAGTAGCACTCCCAGAAACTAAGCTCCAAACACCATCAGAAGCCGCAAGGTTCAGCGCATTTAATGTAGCTTCTACGTTACAAACTTCGATGTCGGATCCGGCATTTGCAGAGAAAGAATTATTTGTAATGACGATATCCTTTGTCGTGGAACAAGCACCGGAATAAATTCTCCATGTAAAAACATTTCCACCAGCATTCAAATCAGTAACTTCAGAATTATACAAAGTACTCTCGGTAACAGACACACCTGCAGGCCAGCTAATCCACTCACCAGAAGCAGCTTGAGAAAGCGGATTTGCTGCAGTCAAAGTAGTAGTTGTACTACAAACATCTTTATCAGTAGCATCAGCAATAAGTGAATTATTTATTATCACCACATCAGAAGAGACAGAACAAATTCCTTCTTCAACAGTCCATGTAAAAGTAGTAGCCCCCATTTCCAAACCAGTAACCCCGCTATTAAAAGCAATAGGGTTTGTTACAGAAGCCGTTTTGCCAACTTCTACCGACCAAACACCAGTACCAACACTAGGGCTAGTAGCATTTAGCGTAGCAAAGTCGACACAAACAGTTTGTTCAGAACCAGCATCCGATGTAACAGAATTATTAAAAATCACCATCTCATCGAAATTAGAACAAGAACCGTTAGTTACAGTCCATCTAAAAGTGTTAGCACCACTTTTCAAACTAGATACCGTAGAAATATTAGCTGTTGAAATAGTTACTACAGCCGTAGATGCACCTTCCACAGTCCAAACACCAGTACCTGCAGATGGGAGAACGGCGGTAACAGATGAATTTGCGGTACAAACTTCATCGTCGGAACCGGCTATAACAAGATAAGGACTAGCATTAATAATATTTACCTCATCATAGGCCACACAATTATTATCAGAGACAGTCCATCGAAATTTATTAGACCCAACACCAAGCGATGTAACGCCAGAATTATTTAAAGTAGAGTTAGTAATAGTGCCGCTACCACTGCGAAGTGTCCAGACACCAGTACCAGATGCTAAAGCAGGCGCTGGCAAGGATGTAAAATTTTCGCACACCGTTTTATCAGCACCGGCATTAACAGTAAAACTATTATTGGCAATTGTAATTTCCACACTATCAGAACAACTGGCATTATATACTTCCCAGGTAAACTTGTTATTTCCAACAGGTAAATCAGAGACTAAAGTATTATATACATTGGAGTTATCAAAAGAGACACCAGAAGGATAAGTTCTCCACCTTCCACCATCAGCCTGAGCCTGCAGTAATGGATCATTACCTGTTAAGACAGTAGACGACAAGCAAATATCTTTATCGCTTGCAGTAGCAAAAACTTCGTCGTTCGTAATAACGACCTGATCATTATCAGAGCAAATTCCCCATTGCAAAGTCCATGTAAATGTATTAGCACCAGGAACCAAATCACTAACAGCACTAGTATTTAGAGTGTTCTGAAGAATAGAAGCAGAAGTATTTACAGACCATAAACCTGTAGCATTAATATCTGCCATTGCGGCAAGATTCGTAGAGGCACCACAAACAATATCATCCGAACCAGCATCTGCATCAACCTGATGATTCCTGATAATCATATCAGCAAAATCAGAACAAGTGCCATAAATTACCGTCCAACGGAAAGTATTGTCCCCTCTCATTAAGTCAGTAACACCGCTGTTTTCATTATTAGAATTAGTGATTTGAGCAGTTCCACCCAATTGAACGGACCAATTACCAGTACCTTTAGAAGGAGCTTGGGCAATCAATGAAGAAACAGAACTACATTCTTCTTTGGCAGAGCCCACAAGTGCATCAGATGGATTATCATTCCAAATATCTACATCATCCGTATAAGTACATATACCGCGTACCACTGTCCATCGGAAAGTATTTTTTCCAGCACCTAAGCCACTTACCGAAGAAGTATTACTAGTAGAATTATTTAGAATACCAGCCCCACCAGTAAGTGTCCAGTATCCGCTACCTTCTGCAGGATAAATAGCATCAAGGGTAGCCGTAGTAGCACATACGTGCTGCTCAGTACCCGCATTTGCTGTGGTTAACAAACTAGTTACATCAATATTTACATCATTAGAGCAAATTCCTTTTTCAATAGTCCATGTAAAAGAAGTAGTTCCAGGGCTTAAACCGGAAGCTACAGCGTTAGGTTTAGTAGAATCATCGTAAGAAACAGCCGCATCGGCGGTAAACCAATATCCATTGGCTCCCGACTCAGGAGTATTACCAGTAAGCACCGCATCCGTATTACAAACCGTTTTGTCGGTTGCAGTAGCAGTAACATCATTATTGGTAATTGTTACTTGATCATCATCAGAACAACCACCATTAGTAATGGTCCAAATAAATATATTATCCCCTTCGCTTAAAATAGTAAGGTCGGTTGTAGTATTGGTATTATCATCAATGATTGCAGTAGAACCCATTTGTTTAGTCCAAATTCCGGTTCCGGCTGTAGGCGTAGCACTAAGAGTCGTAAAATCTGCACAAACCTCTTGATCTACACCAGCATTTGCTTCAACAGTATTATTGGTAATCACCACATCGTCGGACGAAGAACAAGTAGCATAATCAATTTTCCAGCGAAAAGTAGAAGTTCCAGTCATACTAGTTACAGTAGTATTATTTGCGTCCGAATCTGTAACTACGCCAGAAACACCACCAATTTTATACCAATGTCCAGTTCCTCTGACAGCTGCATTTCCAGTAAGATTAGCAGTAGTAATATCACATAATTCAATGTCATCCCCGGCATCAGCCACCGTAGGTAAATCGTTGTAAACATCTACTTGGTCGGCATCAGAACATCCAGTTAATGAATTAGTAATAGTCCAGGTAAAAGTATTAATACCCGGATTAAGACCCGAAACGGCAGTAGTTGCACTGCTTGCATCGCTAAAAACACCACTACCAAATGCAACAGTCCAAACACCATCTTCATTCACACCCAAAGCACCTGCTGTAAGCGTATTTGTTTCGGAACAACGTAAAGCAGGAGTAGAACCTGCATTTGCAAAAACCTGATTATTAGTAATATAAATATTATCATCAGCAGAGCAGTTTTCTCTGGTAACAGTCCATCTAAAATGATTAATAGTTGGAGCCAAAGCTAAATTGGTCACAGTAGTACTAAATGCCGTTGAATTAGTTATTGTTGCCCCCCCGGCAACAGACTCCCAATATCCAGTACCTACGCCAGGATTTTCACCAAGAATAGATGTTGCATCGGAGCAGGAAGATTTATCGGGATATTGAGAAATTGAAAACCCATTATTGGTTACGGTATAATTCATTTCATCAGAACATCCACCCTTTTGAACAGTCCATCTGAAAGTGTTATCTCCAGAGCCAAGTGCAGATAGATTTATAATATTATTTGTAGAATTATCTACAGATCCGGAACCGGAAATAAGCGACCATGCCCCGGTACCTCCCGCTCCTGCAGGAGAAGTAACAGAAATTGTATGTGTAGTAAAACAAATTTCGTCCACCTGATCTGCATCAGTTGCGATAGTATTATTGCTAACCAAAATCTCATCACTACTAACGCATACCCCCTTGGTTATAGTCCATTTAAATAAACTGTTGCTTGTAATATTATTCACAAGGGTAGAGTTAGCAGTACTATTAACAATAGAACCGGAACCAGATGTAATGGTCCAAACACCTGTACCTTCTGTAACAATATTCGCAGAAAGATTAGTAGAAGTAATATCGCAAATTTCTTGATCATCTCCGGCATCAGCCACGGTAGGAGCATTATTATATACACTTACCGTATCAGTACCAGAACATCCAATTACACTTTCGATTATAGTCCATCGGAAAGTATTCTTCCCTGGGCTAAGATTCGAAACAGAAGAATTATAAAGACTAGGAATTGCAACAGTTCCAGTGCCTACAATGGTTGTCCAAGTACCCGTATTTCCGGGATCTGGTTCAATAGCATTAAGGGCATTAGAAGCCGAACAATTAGCCAAAGGCGTGCTACCAGCATCTGCCACGACCTTATAATTCATAATAGTAATGTCATCAGTTGCAGGGCAACCATTTCGCAATACAGTCCAACGGAAAGTATTAATTGCAGGGGCATGTTGTAATGCTGTAACCTGAGAAGTAAAGCTACTTTCAATGGCCACAGTTCCACCACCAGAAATTAAAGACCAAGTACCAGTACCTCCAGGCCCTGGATCTTCGCCAACTAAAGTAGCGAAATCGTTACAAACATTTTGGTCAGGTTTATCTGCAATAGTAAAAAAACTATTGGTGATAGTTGCATCCGCATGATCGGAACAAATACCTTCAGTTACTGTCCAACGGAATACATTTGCACCAGGCCCTAAATTAGAAACGGAAGTTACAGTAGCAGTGGAATTATCAACAGTTCCAATACCCGAAACCAAGGTCCAACTACCTGTTCCCCAAGTGGGAGATTCGGCTCTTATATCCGCAGTTGTAACACAAACATTCTGATCCTGATCAGGTTCCAATTCGGCCAGAACGCCATTATAAGTAATAGTTTGGGTTGCAGTAGATGTACAACCATCATTATCAATTGTCCAGATAAAATAATTCTCACCTTTTGTAAATCCGGCAACAGGTAAAGTATTAGATGTAGAATTAGTAATAACTACAGTTCCAGGAGTAGACCAATAGCCTGTGCCAATTGTTGGTGAATTAGATATAACGGTATAATTATCAACACAAATTTCTTTATCTGCACCTACACTTGCGGTTGTAGGAACAAGATTTTCAATCATTACAGTATCTTTATCGAAACAACTGGTTAAACCAGTTACTGTCCAAATGAAATAATTTTGGCCTTGTCCGAGCAATGTCACCTCGCTTGAGTTAGAAGCCAAACTAGTAATACTTCCGGAACCGGATGAAATAGTCCATAAGCCAGTGCCATTTGTAGGATTATTTGCTTCAAGCGTAGTAGTATATGAACAAACACTTTGGTCGGCACCTGCATTAGAAGTAACACTATTATTAGTAACCACTACATCATCAGAGAGAAAACATTGTGAACCATCTCTTGGAGATTCATAGGTAATAGTCCAACGAAAAGTATTATCAAGAGACACTAAATTATTTACAGCAGAATTAAAAGCACTAGGTGTAACAACGTTACCACCGGCAATTGTAGACCATTCTCCAGTACCCTTAATCGGATTATTCGCAGATAAAGTAGTTGTAGATAAACAAACCGATTTATCAGTACCGGCAGATGGAGCAGTTGGATTGTTATTCCAAACAACAACAGCATCAACATTAGTGCAAGTACCATTAGATAAAATCCATTCAAAAGTATTTTGTCCCGGACTTAAATTACTTACAGCGGTTTGATTGTTATTAATTTCAGCAATAACTCCTGATCCCCCTGTTTTATTCCAGGTACCCGTGCTTCCAACTTCAAGGTTACCATCTAAAGTAGAGCTTGTACCACAAACTTCCTGATCGACACCTGCATTTGAAGTAATCTGAAAATTATTAATAATTACAGTATCTCTAAGAAAACAAGCAGCATTTGTAGTAGTCCACCAAACAGTATTAGTACCAACACTTAATGAAGAAATGGTTGTATTAAAATCGGTCAGAGAAGCAATAACTCCACCACCACCGCGAACTTCCCAAATACCGGTCCCCACAACAGGTTGTCTCGCATTTAAATTTGCAGATGGAGCACAAACAATCTGATCCACACCACCATCAGCTGTAGATGGTCTGTCATTGAAAATATCAACGTCGTCGGTAGATATGCAATCATCAACAGGATCGGCGGGTGTACCTCTATCGTAGGTAATTGTCCATCTGTATACGTTTCTTCCTCTTGGAATACTAGAAACGTGGGTATTATTTGATGATGCATCAGAAAAAACACCTAAGCCTGCAATTACTGTCCATTGCCCTGTAAGAGTATCAGCAGTGGCAACACCTTGTAATGAAGTAGTATCATAGCAAATATGTTGATCATTACCGGCATTATTGGCAAGGTCAGTAAAACCAAGCGCTTCCACCACCACACTATCAGTAGAAATACAAGTTACACCATTAATGATATTTGTAACAGTCCACATAAACGTAGTAAGTGCACCTTCGCCAGGCACAGAACCATAAGGTAATCCGGAAACGTGTGAATTAAACTCATTCGGACTAGCGATTACCACATCCGAGTGTGTTGTTAAAGCTGCCGCAGGCGGATAAACGGACCAGGTACCATTACCGATTCCGGGAATCTCGGCTTCCAAATCGATGCTAACGTCGCAAACAATCTGCTCGCCCAACTCTTGAGAAGCGACAGCCGGAGTAGGCAGTGCATTTACAATGTCTACTTCATCGCGCAATACACATCCATTATAGTCGATAGACCAAACAAGGGTATTACTGCCATATCCTAAGGTACGAATATATGTATTATAAGAGGTAGGATTATCAAAAGTACCACTACCAACTTGGATAGTCCAAGTACCAGAGCCTAGAATTGGGTTATTTCCGGCAAGCTGATATTGATAAGAACAAAAAGTGGTATCATCACCAGCATTGGGATTTGTTGGTTCATAATTGTATATAGTAACTTCGTCCAAGTCAGAACATAAACCATCAATTGAAGTAACCGTCCATTTAAAAGTATTTATTCCTATTCCTAAACCAGTAACCTGAGTATTAAAAAGAGAAACATTGGCAATTGCGCCGGCACCGGAAACAAGCTCCCAGAGTCCAGTTGCTCCGTTATATCCAGTGGTTGCAGGATTGTTTCCATCCATAATAATAGTACCATCGCAAGAAACATCATCATCGCCTGCAGATGCAATCACCAAATTATTAACAATTGTAACATCGTCAAATACAGAACAAGTTCCTTTGGTAGTGGTCCAACGCATGATATTTGTTCCAGGGGCTAATCCGCTCACAACAGCATCAGTAGCAAAAGCATCAGAAAACGATCCAAGTCCGGAAGCAACAGACCACTGACCAGTGCCAGTATGAGGAATCGTTGCATCCAATGTAGCATAATCGAAACAAACAGATAATTGGTCAATTCCCGCACCAGGAGTTGGAACAATAGAATTATTGTAAATTGTAACTATATCAACAGAAGAACATGACTTATTGGTTATTGTCCAGAAAAAAGTATTCGCATCCAAATTTAAACTGCTTACTCCTGAATTTCTCAAAGTTGGATTTGTAACCGTTACCCCCGGATTAGAGTGCGACCATTCACCAGTACCAATGGCAGGATTATTTCCCCCTAAAGTAGCGGTGGTACCACAAACTGACTGGTCTGCTCCGGCATTAGCATTAGTAGGCTTATCATTCCAGATTGAAACAACATCAAAAGCAGAACAACCCTGCGGCGTTAAAATAGTCCATCGGTAAATATTTTCACCGGGTGAAAGATTAGAAACCGTTGTACTATTAGAGTTCGCATTAGCAAAAATACCAGTTCCAAATTGAACCGACCAGGTTCCGGTACCTATTGCAGGAATATTTCCTGAAAGATTTGCGCTATTAACACAAACATTTTGATTGGCTCCGGCATCTACTAAAACCGGAATATTGTAATTTACAATCACTTCGTCGGTTGAAGTGCAACTACCACTGGATATTGTCCATGTAAAAGAATTTGCACCAGATTGTAAACCCGTTACTAAAGTATTTCTATCGGTAGAATTATCTATTATTGCAGAACCTGATGTTGTCCAATAAGCAGTTTCACTCGCCGCTTTAGCAGAAGCATTCAAATTTTCGGAGCTAAAACATGTCGCAAAATCGGCACCGGCAAATGCCGTTGTAGGCGTTTCGTTTAGAATTGTAACTTCATCGAAAGCAGAACATGAGGCGTTTGTAACAGTCCAGCGGAGCACATTAGTTCCTTTTGTGAGCAATGTAACGGTAGAAGTATTGGTATTGATAGGCGTAAAAGTACCTGAACCAACACTCACCGACCAAGCACCCGTTTCGCCAAGAACCAAAGGACTGGCAGTTAAATCGTAACTATTATTTACACAAGTAGAAGCATCCCCTCCGGCATCTACTAAAACCGGAATATTGTAATTTACAATCACTTCGTCGGTTGAAGTGCAACTACCACTGGATATTGTCCATGTAAAAGAATTTGCACCAGATTGTAAACCCGTTACTAAAGTATTTCTATCGGTAGAATTATCTATTATTGCAGAACCTGATGTTGTCCAATAAGCAGTTTCACTCGCCGCTTTAGCAGAAGCATTCAAATTTTCGGAGCTAAAACATGTCGCAAAATCGGCACCGGCAAATGCCGTTGTAGGCGTTTCGTTTAGAATTGTAACTTCATCGAAAGCAGAACATGAGGCGTTTGTAACAGTCCAGCGGAGCACATTAGTTCCTTTTGTGAGCAATGTAACGGTAGAAGTATTGGTATTGATAGGCGTAAAAGTACCTGAACCAACACTCACCGACCAAGCACCCGTTTCGCCAAGAACCAAAGGACTGGCAGTTAAATCGTAACTATTATTTACACAAGTAGAAGCATCCCCTCCGGCATCTACTAAAACCGGAATATTGTAATTTACAATCACTTCGTCGGTTGAAGTGCAACTACCACTGGATATTGTCCATGTAAAAGAATTTGCACCAGATTGTAAACCCGTTACTAAAGTATTTCTATCGGTAGAATTATCTATTATTGCAGAACCTGATGTTGTCCAATAAGCAGTTTCACTCGCCGCTTTAGCAGAAGCATTCAAATTTTCGGAGCTAAAACATGTCGCAAAATCGGCACCGGCAAATGCCGTTGTAGGCGTTTCGTTTAGAATTGTAACTTCATCGAAAGCAGAACATGAGGCGTTTGTAACAGTCCAGCGGAGCACATTAGTTCCTTTTGTGAGCAATGTAACGGTAGAAGTATTGGTATTGATAGGCGTAAAAGTACCTGAACCAACACTCACCGACCAAGCACCCGTTTCGCCAAGAACCAAAGGACTGGCAGTTAAATCGTAACTATTATTTACACAAGTAGAAGCATCCCCTCCGGCATCTACTAAAACCGGAATATTGTAATTTACAATCACTTCGTCGGTTGAAGTGCAACTACCACTGGATATTGTCCATGTAAAAGAATTTGCACCAGATTGTAAACCCGTTACTAAAGTATTTCTATCGGTAGAATTATCTATTATTGCAGAACCTGATGTTGTCCAA
>DYOH01000014.1:11169-51158 GCA_020720625.1 Acetofilamentum sp.
TAAAGTATTTCTATCGGTAGAATTATCTATTATTGCAGAACCTGATGTTGTCCAAAATGCATCTTCGCCCACATTAGCAGCAGATGCATTCAAATTCTCCGAACTCAAACATGTTTCAAAATCAGCACCGGCATAAGAAGTTGTTGGCGTTTCGTTAATGATTGTAACTTCGTCATAAGAAGTGCAAACTCCATTTGAAACTGTCCATCTGAGCACATTTGTACCTTTGGTAAGCAAAGTAACTGCAGAAGTATTGGTATTAATAGGTGTAAAAGTTCCGGAACCCACAAAAACAGACCATGCACCGGTTTCTCCAACAGAAAGATCACTCGCTGCCAGATTATATGTATCATTAATGCACGAATTTCCGTCAGGTCCGGCATCTACGAATGCAGGATTATCGCTGGTAATTATTACATCATCAGTAGAAGTGCAACCGTTGTATTCCACGTGCCATGTAAAAATATTCTCACCCGGCACCAAATCAGAAACTGGACTGGCAGGATTAGTGGAATCATCAATGATTACTGTAGCCTGATTGACTGTCCAATAGCGATTATCGTAAGCAGATGGCGTTGCATTCAGCGTTGCAGTTTCGCAAACGGATTGTGTAGCCCCTGCTTCCACCGGATTAGCCATTGATATACTAAATAAGTTCATGGCCGCAGCCGTAGGTGGTGCAAAAACAGATTGCAAATTGGCAATATCGTCTTCTGCACCAGCCACCTGAATGTCAATATCATTCATGCACAGACCATTATCCACTAAAGTAAAACGTGCTACAAAATGTGTAGCATCAGACCAGGAACTTGTTATTGGGTTGTATGCTAGTGTAGACGAAAGATTAGGGTTCTCGCCCACAGTTGGAAATGAAACCGTAGGTTTAACTGCGGTATTCATATTTTTATTGTATGTAATTGTGATATAAAAATTTGTAGTTCCATCTACAATGGTTGCAGTTGCAGGAACAATAGAAACTACCGCAGCAGTAACCGATGGATTCGACATGTTAATATCGAATTTATCAACACCAAGAACCGTTTCAGGATTAGGATTTTGGGAATTTCCCATTATATCAAATCCATCTTCAACTGCAATATTGATATCATTCAATACTAAATCATAATCAGTTACATCAAAATATGCCACATAAGTACTGGCGTTTGTCCATGTTCCGGAACTATAAATCAATGTTGGGTTTGGATTTTCAGCAACCGTAGGGAAATACACAGAAGGACCAGACCCAGTATTCATATCTTCGTCAAAAACTACAGAAATGGCAAAACCACTTGCACCAACATAAGCTTCGGTAATAGTGCCTATACTTGGGGTAATGGAAACCACTGAAGGAGCATCGTTATCGATACCAGAAATATCAATTTGAGTACCAGCGATAGGAGTAATTGTAAAAGAAGTTGCACCAATCAATGCATTTTCAGTCCAGTTGCCCGTAGCATGGTCGTATTGAGCAGACCAGGGATTAGCAACTTTATCTCCGGCAGCATAATAAAAGGTAAATACCCCTACTCCGGTAGTATTTGTTAAAGCCCAGTACCTGCTTAAATAATCGGTTGCACTGGGATTATTTGGATGAATTCCGGCCACGTTGCGGATTCCTATACCTGCAGCAACAGGCATCTCGACCCTTGTTCCGGCAGTTACATCACTACCCAAATAAACAGTTACAGCAGCAACTCCAGATTTAATAAATTCACCAGAACCATCTGTAACCAACCTACTAGATGCTGAACCAATGGTTGCGGCACCTCCCGAATAAGTTAGATTGGCACCCCCCAGTTTAAGTTTGGCATTCGCAGATAAGCTAAGCAAATTGGTAACTGTAATATTGTTGGAAAGAGCCACCAAGCCACTTGTATTTGAAACAGAAAGGCGATAAAACGACGTAGACAGCAAACCACCCACATCCTGAGCACCGCTACCATTTAGGGTAACAGTTCTATTATTAGGATTAAAAGTACCTTGGGTGAAAATCCAATCTCCGGCAACATTAGTATTTGAGCTAAGTCTAAGTTCATTCGCAGACTTATTAATATCAATGGAATAAAAAAAATTTGTACCCGAAATGGTTTGAAGTCCGGCACCATTGAACATAACCGTTTTATTATTATGCACAAAAGTACCCGCTGTTCTGGCCCAGTTGCCTGTAACTTCCACATCGTTGCCTAAATTAAAATTGCCTGCTCCATTAATATTTACATTATTTAAAAATGTACCATTGTAGGTAGAAGCACCTGAAGTATTATGCGTGAAATTAAGCGTATTGGGCGTGGCAGCAGCCGGAATATTGATGCTACTTGTACCAGCCGTGGTTAAAGTAGAAGATGTAGTAGTACTTAAATAACCGGCATTTACATCGGGCGAATTTCTGATGGTAAGTGTTCTCGTATTCACACTTAGCACGCCTGTAGATAGCGTTAAAACACCATAAACATCTAAATTGGCCGCTAGTGTTGAGCCTCCAGTATTATTTAAAGTAAAATTATTTAAACTTGTTATAGATGTTGGAATATTGATAGCCGAAGTACCATTAAAAACCAAAGATGAAGTAGAGCCTCCTGCTAAGTTGGTGCTAGTTCCGGTAATAGAACCGTTAATGGTTAAAGTGTTGTCGTTTATTGTAAAAGTGCCAGAGGATAAAGCCAAATCAGTAACAGAAATACTTGCAGAAGAAGCCACTAAATTTGTTTGCGAATTTATGTCCAATTCCTGAAAAGAACCGTTTCCGGTAATGGTGTGAGGCGGAGTACCGCCAGTAATTCTTATTCCCCCTGTACCAATGGCACTTCCATCATTTGTAATATTCCCATTCACCGTAATGTTGTTTCCATCATCATCTAAAATACAGGCAGCATTAATAGCTAAATTCCCGGCTATTGTAAAAGCATTGTCAGCAGTTTTTGTACCACTACCGGAAATATACAAATCTCTATATGTTACATCTCTAACGGGTTGGTCACCAGCCAGATTATAGTAAAATCTACTTCCCACCGCATTTGCATTTAAGGTATGCGTGCCCATTGGAGTAGAATTATGGGAATAATAAAGGCTAGTATTGTTTGTAAAAGTAGATCCGGCTCCAGCACCGCTAAGTGCATTCTGGAATGTAAGACCTCCGGTATTATTGTTGGTAACCGTAAAACCCGTTCCGACAGAAACAGGCCCCTGGAAAATAATTTGCTGATTACCCCCGATGGTTTGCGTATTATTAAAGGTATATGTTCCGGAACCTGTATTAGTCATAGTTCCGTTATTAGTAAGTCCATTTTGTATACGGATATTGGGCGCACCGGAAGCCGACCAAGTACCATTATTTGTAATTCCGGCATCGAAATATTTATTTCCGGTACCCGAATTTACGATTGTTGCACCTGCATTAATAGTTGTAGCACCCGAAACAAGCAGATTTGCAGTTCCAATGGTAGAGCTACCACCAGTAAATATCAAAGAACCGGCAATATTTACGTCATCAGTTACGCTATGATTAATCACCCCACCATTCATTTGTACATTTAGCAATGAAACAGTTCCAGTGGCATCATTGTCGGCCAAAGTTCCAGAAATATATGTGGTACCAAGCACGTCTAAATCGAAAGTAGTAACCTGCAAGGTTGAGCCAGTACCCACCGAAAGACTTGCATTTACAGTTGTATTTGCCTGAAGCGTTTTTATACCCCCATTGGATGTGGTTAAATTTGCATAAACAAGATTGGCCACAGGTTGATTTCCTGCGAGAGCATAATCGACAGTACATGCAGCATTTAGATTTAAAGTGGGTGAGTTAGCAATTGCAGAATTGACAGCACCGTAAAAGCCATTTGCATTAGTGGTTTTAAAGGTTCCACTAATATCAGCAACACCGGTTCCAATAGTAATAATGCCACCAACACTGAGAATGGCATTTGCACCAACCGTAAGATTGTGATTATTGGTGCTGAATGTTGCGTTATTTAATGTCAGCGTATTATTATTCGTATTGGCAAGTGTAAAAGCCCCCTGAATAGCGTTTGCTAATGTAATGGCTAAATTTACGGATTGGGATGCATCCCAGGTAATATTTCCAAAATTTTGATTCAATTGAGTTGGTACAGTAGCTGTAACACCGGTAATATTGCAATTTGAAGTAGCTCCCCATGTGGCAGTAGGTACCGCACCTGCATCGCGGGTATGATTGTATGTTGCCCCCGACAAAATGCTAAGAGTACCTGTTGTAGTAATAGTACCAGAATTAGATAAAACGCCTCCCGAGTTTACAGTCATATCCGGAACAGCTGCCGGATTGGCAATAGTGAGCGTTCTGGTAGCATCAATGGTAAGTGTACCATCCACGAATACCTGATCTACCGTTACATTGGCTGTAACATCTACCGTAACTCCACTAAGAATAGTAATAACCCCATTTGCACTACTTGGTGAAACTGCAGCAGCCACCCAAGCTGAGCCATCGAATCTTTCCCATGTGGCTGGCGCATTCCAGTTACCCGGAGCCACAGCTCTATAATCATCAAGTGTTTGAGCAAAAATTGCTGAACTGAATAAAACCAACAACAATGTAAGTTTTATCCTTTTTATATTATTAGTTATCATGGGAATAGAGTTATCGAGTGAACGAATATGTTTACAACTTAAATTATTTCGAGAATACAAAAAATGCTGCACTAATTTCATTTTGCTTGCTTTTCTATTTTATAAATCGGTCTTATTGAATTTGGAATAAATATCTATTTGAAAAAAGAAAAACACTAATAATGAATTCCTTAGGAATATTCTATGTTTCAAATCGAATATTTTTACCATAAATATCATAAAAATGTATATTACTATTTTCTTGCCAAACTAAAATACAAAGTAAAAGGTTGCAGCTCTTTTTTCGATAATTTTATTTTCAATCGAAGTACAAAAGCAACAGCCTATTCTAAATTTATGATTAATAACAAAATACTAAAATAACAATTTTAGATAAAGTTTAATAATTAAACTCAAAATAATCAAATAAACTCAAAATAATCAAAAAAAGTTTTCAAAACGATAAAAAAAACCCAAATTTATCCGAAATAAAAAAATATAGCAATTTTGAGATTAATAATCAATAGTATACAAAATTCAACAAAAATTAAAAACGCTAACAAAATGGAGATATAAGAAAACAAAAACCCTCAATTCGCTTCAAGAATTAAGGGTTTTTAGCAAGCGCTTTTGTGCTGCTTATTTTCTAAGATTTGGTTCATCAGATACACTTAATTTCTTACGACCTTTTTTTCTACGGGCTGCCAATACAGCTCTTCCTGCGGCTGTGGCCATGCGTGTTCTGAATCCATGCTTGTTTACACGCTTTCTTTTCGATGGTTGGAACGTTCTTTTCATCGGTCTATACTATTTTAATTTGTTTTTATATACTTTTTTTGGAGCTGCAAAACTACTTTTTTTTTTTGAACCAGACAATTTAATTTGCTCATTATTGTACAAAATTTTGAATAAGATAATCAATATCAGAATTAATTTGCATTTTAGAAAGTTGCTCACCAATCAAAACAAGTTTGTTTTGGGGTATTTCAGATGTTACATAAGCCAGAAAAATAACTTGCGTATTCCTACCCACAGCCTGCACAATATATTTTTGATACTGATCAAAATAAATAATCGCTTTAAATCTATATACCTGATTATGAATTGATAGAAAGTATTCAAGCCAATCTAAAAAATCTTTTTCAGAGATAAATCCCTGAAATTGAAAATTTAGCACATCAACCGCATGATTATTTAAAGCCAATAAGGAAAATGCATTAGTTTGAATGGCCAATTGCTGATGAAAATTTTCGAATGTAAATTGGGCATCAATTATTTTACCGTTTGTAGCAACAAAATTCTTTGCCTGTGGGTTATAAAGAGAAATCATTTCGATTATCTTGTCCTTTTGGGGTGGCGTTACCAAATCGACCTTGTTGAAAATAAAGGTATCGGCCATGATGATTTGCCTTCGTAAGTCAATATTTTCTAATTCATTCTTAATAAAATAAGCTAAGTCAATAATTACAATTACATTATATATTTCGAAATATTGCTTGTATTGCTCCAGACAGAATGTGTTGATAATGGATGCAGGGTCTGCAATTCCGGAAGCTTCAAGAATTAATGCATTAAAAAGGTTTTTCGAATGAATAATCTGGTCGAGCGCCTCCCTGAAATCGTTTTGCACGGAGCAACACACGCAACCATCAATAATCTCAAAAACTTGGGCATCTGATTTCAACAACAAAGCATCAACGCCCGAATTACCGACTTCGTTCTCAATAATAGCTAATCTTGGGGAATTAAATTGATTGATTAGCTGAGCAATAAAAGTAGTTTTACCGCTCCCTAAATATCCGGAAACGAGAAAAACAGGTAATTTATGAGACATCAAATAAAATAGAAATTAGCAAAAAACAAATACGAAAATAGAAAAACCAGAAATATGGCTACCACAAAAAACATATTATCAGGCTCTTTCTTATCTTGTTGTTTAATTTCTTTAAAATATACCTGAGGTTGCGGTTTTTGCGACAATTTTGCATTCGGCATATACTTGATAAATTAGTTTATGAGAATTTACAAATTAATTAACTTTAGCATTGAGCTCAACAATGCGATTATTTGAATAAGCCAGGCAAATGCTATCGGTGCCGAGTTCAATGTACTTCTGATACATTTGAATGGCATCAGATGTATTGGATAACTGATCGTGCGTAATTGCCAAATTATAGATTACATCTTCGTTAAGCGGCTCGTATTCAAAAGCGGAATAATAATCATTAAGAGCTTCTACAAATTTGCCCTGGGCGTAGTAAGATGCACCGCGATATATATATGCGTGCGCGTTTTGACTATCTAATTCAATAACCTTATTAAAATCTTCTATGGCCTGCGCATATCTTTCTAATTGATAAGCGTAATAGCCTCTAGTAAGATATACCTGAAAGTTATCGGGTTTAATTTTAATGCTTTCGGCAAAATAATGAAATGCGCTATCTGGTTTATCTATTTTGGAAAAGGCCAAGGCTGTATTCATATTGATGTGGTAATTGATTGGAGAATTTTTAGAAATAGCCAATTTAAACCATTTTATTGCTTCGTAAAAATACTCAAACTTAAAATTTAAATAGCCAAGTGCATTAATTGCCTCCACGTATTCGGGGTCGTATTTAATTGCGAGGCTATAATAATGAATGGCATTGTCGAAATCATTTTTTTCATCAAAAACCAATGCTTTCATGTAATAAAATGGTGCAAAAACGGAATCTATGAGCAAACCTTCTTCGAGTTTTTCGATAGACAAATCATAATATCCGGAATATAAATAGGAATATGCCAATTCAAAATAGGCTTCTTTTAAATTTTGGTCTAAACTTAAAGCCTCCTGAGCATAATAATCCGCATCGTAGTATAAAAGCATAGAATTAAGGTAATGAGCATACTCGGTATAGAGTAAAGCATTCTCGTCGAAAATATCCAATGCCTGTAGGTAGTAGTACTGAGCATCATCGGTATTACCTAGATTCAATTTATTTCTGGCAGCAAAAATGTATAAAGAATCGAAATTGTAGTATTTAAGAAGAAGCACATCAAAAAGGCTATCTGCCGATTTGTATTCTTTTAGCTTAAATAAATGAACTGCATTTACATAAGTAAGCGAATCGTCGACATTCTCAAATCGAAAAATTTCTTTATTATCATCGAACAATGCAGTTATCTGACTCCAAATCGATTGTGTATTCTGGTTATTTGTCCATGGGAAAAAATCCTTTTGAACTTCGGCAGGCTTGGTATACCAAGCCAATGCATATCCGCCAAATAAGGCGATAATTACCAATAAAAATTTATTCATGCTTTTTATAGGCTAGATTTGAATGTGAAATTACAAAAAAACGATGAAAGAATCCAAAAAAGAGCGTAAAGAATTCTATAAAAAAAGGGGGAAAAGTAAAATGTAAATAGTAATTCTTACAAAAAATCATTTCCCCACCCAAAAGAAGACCTAGCTAATTTTTAAATGTTCCTGGTCGGTAATTTTTTCGCAATAATGGCACTTAAGCTCCACCCTTTGCTTATCTATTACAGTAAAACGCGTTACAATCTGTTCGTGGTTAGTAATACACTTGGGATTTACACATTTCACAATACCAACAATGAGATCTGGCACTTCTACCACGCTTTTTTCGGCCACTTCGTAATTTCTAATGACATTAATTTTGGCGGTTGGGGCAATGAGCGCAATTTTGTTAAGCTCCTCTTCTTTAAAAAAAACGTCGCTGATTTTAATAATGGCCTTTTTTCCTTGCCTTTGGCTATACAGATTTGTACCAAAAGTAATTTGATTCTGAATAGCATCCAGTTTAAGGATTTTAATTACCTTAAATAATTGGTTTGCAGGAATATGGTCTATAACAGTACCAGATTCAATTGCGCTTACCTGAAGTTTTGTTCTATCTTTATTCATACCTAAAAAGTCTTAAAAATCGATTTTTAAACCAAGAATTTTGGCAATAATAGCCTGACGCGCAAACACCCCATTTTTGGTTTGCGGGAAATAATAAGCGCTAGGATGGTCGTCCACATCAATGCTCACTTCGTTTACTCTGGGTAGCGGATGCAAAATTTTAAAATTATCTTTCACATTTACAAGCATTTCGCTTTTTAGCACATAAGTATCTTTCGTTTTTTCGTATTCGATAGGATCCGAGAATCTCTCTCTTTGCACGCGAGTCATATAGAGAATATCTGCTTCGGCCAATCTGTCGGCAAAATCGGAATACTCGAAGAATGGGATATTATTCTGCCTCAAAAAGATTTTATATTCTTCCGGAATACGCAATTTTTCGTGAGAAATGAAATGGAAAACTGGATTAAAATGGGTCATTGCCATAAGAAGAGAATGCACAGTGCGTCCGTACTTCAAGTCGCCAACCATGAAAATGTTTAGATTTTCGAGGGTTCCCTGGGTTTTATGAATCGAATATAAATCAAGGAGCGTTTGGGTAGGATGCTGATTAGCACCATCACCGGCATTAATAACAGGCACAGCAGAAACTTCGCTGGCATATCTGGCCGTGCCTTCGAGTGGATGTCGCATCACAATTAAATCGCAATAATTGCTTACCGTAATAATTGTATCCTTCAAGGTTTCTCCTTTTTGCACACTAGAAGAAGAAGAATCCGTAAACCCGATAACTTTTCCTCCCATATAGTTTACGGCACTTTCAAAACTCAAGCGTGTTCTTGTAGAGGGTTCAAAAAAAAGGGTAGCCACCACTCTACCCTTCAATAAATCACTTACCGGATTATTCTCAAATTTTTCGGACAAACGAACTATTTCCAAAATTTCTTCTTTAGAATAATCGGTTATCGAAACTAAACTTTTTCCTTTCATTGAGCTGCTTATATAAAATTGTACAATATTCTTCTCATTTTTTCTTCGGTTAATGGCTTTGTAATAATTCCATCAATTCGAATTTGCTGAATTTGCGCCTCCACTTCGTGGGTTTCTTCGGCCGAAAGCACAAAAACAGCAGCTTTTTTTAAACTATTTTTTTCTTCAAAATCCCTTATTTTGCTTATAGATTCAAGTCCGTCCATGATAGGCATATTCATATCCATAAAAATAAAATCATATTGTTTTTTTTGCACCATTTCATAAGCTTCCAATCCGTTTTTAGCCAAATCAAAATTTTCGTTTAACTGATTAAACAAAAACTCAATCATCTTCTGACTCACAAAATCGTCTTCAGCAATTAATATCATTAATTTTTTATGATTGCCCATCTAATTAATTAATTTAAATTGAAATAACCATTCTACCAAAACCAACCTTCTAAATAAAAATCTTTTCTAATATACAATTTTTTCATCGAAAAACCGGAAAAATAGGCCATGTAAAAGGATTTTTTTTCGATTTTAAGTTCCTAATTCCTCAAAGATTTTTCAACAAAATGGAATACAAATAAAACATTGCAAATATATCAATTTTATGAATTCTTTCGATAGGCGAATGAATATTCTCTATGGGTGCTCCCACAAAACACCAGTCAACCGGAATAGGAGTTAATTGCAGTTCAGCACCATCGGTAGAACCGGAGTATTCCACTTCAATTTGAAATAATGCATGATTTTTTTGGGCAATTTGAACAATTTTATCAAAAAAATTTTTCCGTGGAATAACTGCATCCCTTCTCGAAATAATTGCGCCTGCACCATGTTTAATTCCGCGGCTTACAGAACTAACATCGGCCACCAAAGCCTGTCTAAGATTATATTTTTGATATAAATATGTAGCAGCAAAGCCAATGGATCCGCCTTTTTGCTCCTCGCCACAAGTAAAAACGATGGCAGCATTTACAGCAATTTCGGCCAATTTAAGAGCCACCCAAATTCCTACACGATTATCGAGATAGGTGGCTTCTACAAACTCATCTTTTTCCTTAAATACGGGTTTAAACGAAAGGCTTGTACCTCTATCAATATCCCTGTGAAAAGAATATGCAATATGATAATCGGGATGTTTTGCATCGAGTAAACAATCGATATCACCAAGATGGTCTTTACCCACTAAACGAATATTAGATTCTACAACAGGCGTACCGATATTAATAAGTTCTTTATCGTACCTAACGTGAAAACCCACAGTGTCCATGTGTATAAAAATGGCCGTTTGTGGCTGACCAAAAATCATCAAAAGACAATCCATCCAATCGTCGCCATAAATTAGCTGAGGCTTTTTTTTCCAGCTATGCTGATTTTGAAAAACATAGTCGATTATGAATTTTTTCATGTAAAACTCTTCCCCAGCAGGCGAATGCACAGACACCAAATTTTTTAGAAGTTCCATATCGCTTATAAAATTACTAATTTATGTAATTTTTCAAATTTTTGCATACAATCATCGAAAGAACTTGCAGCAACCAAAAATGAAAAAGTAACATTTTGTTCAAAAATTCGCTCCGATGTCTCCAGCTTGCATTGAGATGCCAGTTTCATTACATCGTTCATTAACTCGTAAGGAAATGTAATACGCAGTACTTTAGAAATCAATCTTTCTGTAATATGTGCATTTTGAATAGCCATCTGTGCGGCCGATTTGTAGGCATTAATTAAACCCGGAATACCAAGTTTTGTGCCCCCAAAATAGCGCACCACAACCACCAAGGTGTAAAAAAGTTCAAAAGATTTAATTTGTCCTAAAACCGGGGGGCCGGAACTATTGGCGGGCTCACCATCGTCGGAAGCACGATAAAAATTTTCTTCGGGGCCTAATCTAAAGGCATAAACATGATGCCTGGCATCGAAGTATTTTTTTCGCAAATTTTTTTGAATAATTTTTACTTCATCTTCGGTTTGCACATGAAAGGCAAAGCCCAGAAATTTACTCCCTTTGTCTTTAAAAATTGCTTCACCATCAGCATCAATAGTCTTATATGCATCAATAGAGTTCATTAGCTATGTAAAGATAAAATAATGATTGTAGCTAAAGACAAGAGTATGCCCATCCAGTTATGTGCAGATAGCTTTTCTTTAAAAAATAGAAATCCCACAAAAACGGATAACAACACAATACCGGTATTATTAATGCCAAAGACAATAGAATCGTCGAAACTTGCATTTTTTAGCGCCAAAAGGATAAAATACAAGGAGCCAAAATTAAGTATGCCCAACAATGCACCTCCCATAAGTACATTTTTCTGAAAAAAAATGCGCCATTTAAGATTTCTAAGCACCGATAGAATAAGCCCCAAAATTGCAGCTATACCAAAAACAAAAATTGTGAATCCGTTTTGGGTTTCGGGCCTCAATAAACTGCGTTGACTAAAAACTACGATTGAATCGACCAATCCGGAGCCAATAAAAATAACCAAAGGCAAATACCAATATTGGAAATTAGCTTTTTCTTTTTTATAACTCGTGAGTAAAACTGCTGGCACAGCTAATAAAATTCCGGCCCATTTAAAACCCGATTCCGGCTCGTTATAAAAGAAAATGGCAAATACCATGGGAATAATGAGCGACATTCTGCTGGCTACGGAGGTAACAGAAATGCCTGCCTTCTGCGCCGAAAATCCAATAAAATAAAACATCACAATAAAAAATGTTCCCAAAACAGCCGCAGCAGGCAAAACAAGTCGAATGTCATGTTTTATGGCAGCAAAATCAGGCTTGGTAAACAATATACCAAAAGCAAAAGCAACGAAATAATTAATTACAATAGGATATATAACTTTTATCTGATATTTATCCATGTACTTAAACAAAACCATCATCAAAGTAGAGCAAATGATAGTAAAAAATAGATAAGCCATTTTATAACTTATTAATTATTTTTGCATTTACACCCCAAATATTAGCCAATTGAGCTATCCATCTTTTTTCTTTTTCATGAAAACTACTATCAGCCAAGGCAATATCCTTTAAATCGTGTAAACATGTGCTCCCGTTATGTTTGGTAAACCATTCGTGCTCAAGAAGTTGTTCAGCAAGCTCCATCACTATATCTTCAATATTGTGTTCGTTCATCTTTAATTTATAAACTCGGGTAACCTCGTCCATCAGTTTAGTAAATTCACTATATGGCAAAGCGTCAGCAATAAGGAGTTTAACTTTCTGCCAAACAACTCTTTGCTCTTCATGCGAAAATTCGCCATCGGTTTGGTGAGCAAATGCAATATAGATAAACCCGAGAATATGATAAGGAGTTAATTGAATATTTTGCATAAAACATTTAGAAATTTAGAGTACAAAGGTAATAGAATATCTTTTTTAATTATATTTAGCATCAAAAAACAGGAATGAAAAATATTGCGATACTGAGCGCTATTTTGTTTTTCACGCTGCAAATGCATGGACAAACTGAAAATCAATCAGAAAAGAAACACAAACAAGCGCTATTGTATTACAACACAGCAATTACATATTTAGAGAATAAACCCGATTCTAGTATCACCTTTTTGCATAAAACCTTAGCGCTTAATCAAGAAGATAGTTTAAGGTGTTTGGTTTATATGACGCTATCTCAAGCCCATTATTATTTAGACGATTTGGTAAATTCGGAGGAATATTGTGTTGAAGCCGAAAAACTTGCGCTGAAACTAAAAAATACCAGATATTTAGGAAGAATATACAATATTTTAGGAATCATAGAACGTAACAAAGATAATTATGCAGGGGCACTAACTTACTACGAAAAAGCTTTAAATATAAAATTAAAAAGTAACGATACACTTGATTTAAATGTGTTTTACACCAATATGGGAGTCTTAGCCGAATATATGGAAAACCTTTCGGCAGCCAAACAATATTACGAAGAATCGCGGGCCATAGAATTAAGGAATGGTTCTTCCGAAGATTTATCTACGAGCTACATAAACCTCGGGGGCATTTATATTAAACTCGATAAGACCGATTCTGCTGAGTATTTTTTGCTTAAATCTTTAAAAATAGCAGATTCGCTAAATCTGGGCATCGACAAAGAATACGATTATGAACTCTTGAGCCAGGTGTACGAAAAACAGCAAAGATTTGAAAAATCGCTCGGAGCTTACAAAACTTTAGATTCTTTAAAAACAGCCAGAATTTCGGAAGAACGAATAAGCGAACAACAAAAAATGGCTACCGAATTTCAAACAAGCCTAAAAAAACAAGAAATAAGTAAATTAAACTCCCAGAAAAACATTCAGAAACTAGCCATTTACGCACTGCTTATTATTGTTGTGTTTGTTTTGGGAATAATTTTTCTAATCTATCAGGTAAATAATAAAATAAAACGTTATAATGGAGAATTACTTCAGAAAAACGAAGAAATATTAGCCCAAAAAGCAGAAATAGAAGCCCAAAGAGATGATATTCAAGACAAGAGTAATCTAATCAACATTCAATTACAACAGCTTGAAATACAGAATGCGCAAATAGAAAAACAAAATCAGGACATGATAGCGAGCATAAAGTATGCAAAAACAATCCAAGACTCTGCCTTACCCGATTTTGAGAGCATTGCACAGAAATATTTCAAAAATTCGTTCTTGTTTTTCCATCCGCGCGAAGAGGTAAGCGGAGATTTTTACTGGATGAGCCAGCAAAACAACAAACTACTTCTTGCCGTGGCCGACTGCACAGGGCATGGTGTTCCGGGCTCATTACTCAGTATATTAGGTATTTCGGCCCTCAACAACATAAGCACAACAGATAAAACACTAAAAGTAAACGAGATTCTACTTCGATTACGCGAGAGAATAATTGCAACATTAAAAAACAGACAAAATTCCGATACCGGTAACCAGAGTATTGACATAAGCCTGATTAGTTACGACAAAGAGCGCAAAATTCTTGAATATTCAGGTGCCTACAACTCGCTTTTTGTGGTAAAAAATAAAGTGCTTACCGAATACAAAGCCGATAAATTACCGGTAGGCAATAGCAGGCACCAACACGTTTATTACACCCTGCATGCTATAGAATTGCATGAAAACGATTACCTATATCTTTTTACCGATGGTTTTCAAGACCAGCTTAGCGATGAAACAAAAAGAAAGTTTCTAAAAAAGAAATTCCGTGATTTATTAGAAGAAATATCAGATTATGAGATAGATGAGCAACGAAAACTTTTAGAATTAATCCTTCAGGCCTGGCGCGGAGAATCAAGTCAGGTAGATGATATTACGATTATAGGTTTACAAGTATAAAACAATGAATCATAAAAAAGTGTCAGTTTTATTATTCACATCAAAACATATCTACATGAAAATAAGAATTTTACCAATCATCGCGCTCCTATTTTTAGCAGGCTGTACCAAAAACAAGCATACAGAAGTCAAAATGAGCCAAGCGGAAGCAGATAGTTTACTTCGCCAAGAAACCGGTGCCGACAATTATGGTATGAAAGTGTATGTGATGGCCTTTTTGAAACGTGGTCCAAACAGGCCAAATGATTCTGCACATGCAGCAGAATTACAAAAAGCCCACCTGCAAAATATAGGCAGAATGGCCAACTCCGGAGAATTGATAGTAGCCGGACCATTTTTAGATAACGACAGTTTAAGAGGCCTCAATATTTTCGATGTAAGAAGCATAGAAGAAGCCAAAACACTAACAGAAAGCGACCCTGCGATACAATTCGGCAGTTTAAAAATGGAATTAAAACTATGGTATGGCTCGGCGGCATTAGTAAAAATGAACGAAATACATCGGAGAATAGCTAAGGAAAATCCATAAGCTAAGGGATTACAAACAATTTAAAAACAAATTTGCCAAAGCATAGGCTTTGGCAAATAGCATGATTATATCTTATCGAAATTTATTTAGGAAATTTATCCCAAATATGATTTTAACAAATTGCTTCGCGATGTATTTCTAAGCCTGCGAATGGCTTTCTCTTTAATCTGGCGCACACGTTCTCTGGTAAGACCAAATTTTTCGCCAATTTCTTCAAGACTCATCTCGGGAACACCAATACCAAAAGATAATTTTAAAATTGTTCTCTCACGTTCGGTAAGTGTAGCAAAGGCTCTATCGATTTCTTTCGATAAAGATTCGTTTATTAAATCAGAATCGGCAATTGGTGAGTCAGAATTTTCCAACACATCCAACAAAGTATTGTCCTCGCCCGAAACAAACGGAGCATCTACAGAAACGTGCCTACCCGAAACTTTCATCGTATCGGCAATTTTATCTGCCGGAAGCTCTAAAATTTCAGCCAGCTCTTCTTCGGAAGGTTTTCGCTGATTTTCTTGCTCAAATTTGGCCACCGCTTTATTATACTTACTTAGTGAACTCACCTGATTTAAAGGTAAGCGCACAATTCTCGATTGTTCATTAATAGCCTGCATAATCGACTGACGAATCCACCAAACGGCATAAGAAATAAACTTAAAACCTCTGGTTTCATCAAACTTTTCAGCCGCCTTGATTAAACCAAGATTGCCTTCGTTAATCAGGTCGGGCAAACTAAGCCCCTGATTTTGATATTGTTTAGCAACAGAAACGACAAAACGTAAATTAGCGCGTGTTAATTTTTCAATTGCATTTCTATCTCCCTTGCGAATTCGCTGTGCTAATTCCACCTCTTCTTCCACAGAAATTAAATCGTATTTCCCAATTTCCTGCAAGTACTTATCTAGCGAAGCACTTTCACGGTTGGTAATAGATTTTGTAATTTTTAACTGTCTCATAAATTTATCCTCTCTCTCAAGCTATTATATATTGCTTTCTTACTATATATTAATTTTCATCGTAACTAATTTCTACCTCCGACAATTCGCTGCTTATTCGTCTAATTTCATCATCGGACAAGCTGTGCCTGGAGAAATATAATTCTTCAAGGCTTTCTAATTTTTTAAGGCTTACAGGCATATTGCGAATTGGATTTTCTTTAAGATTAAGAATTTCGAGCGAACTAAGGGTGCAAAATAACTCAGGCAATACTTCTAAATTGTTGTGCTGCAAATCTAGTTCATATAGATTCTTAAGTTCGCCAATCTCGTCTGGCAATGCCACCAATTGGTTATTATTTAATTGTATTTCACCTAATTGCTTACATTTGGAAATATTCACAGGTAAATTCTCAATTAAATTAAAAGATAAATTAAGTTTTCTCAACTTTGGTTGCTCAAAAAAAGTTTGAGGTACAGTGCTAAACTGATTTAAACTCAAATCTAAAGCAATCATATTAGGTAATTTCGCAAATTCTTCCAAAATACCGGTATCAGCCAAAAAATTTTCGCGCAATACAACCACTTGTAAATTCATTAACTGAAAAAATTCGGCGGGCAAATTGCTTAACTCATTCTTCCATAATACAATTTTTTGAAGATTCCGGAATTTAATAATTTCAGAAGGTATATTTTTCTGAGAAATCCCGCTATTATCAATATAGTAAACAGTTTCGGGCGAAGGAGATGCCATTGCTTCGTCCAGTGTAAATTTTGTTTGTTTCTCCAACTCCACCAAACTATGTAAAGTCTGAGCCTTTAAATCAAACACAAAAAGGCTGAGCATCACAGAAAGAATGATTCCTGTTTTAACTTGCATAATACCGTATTTAAAAAAGTGTACAAAGGTAAACAAAATATAAACGAATTGTAAAATTAAATGTGTATTAACAATACGATAATAAATAGATTTTGTTTCCCTATTATTCATGTTTGACAAAATTAATTTTCATTATTCTTCAAAGATTGCAGTTTTGCAATCTGCAAATCAAGATTATCTCTAATCTTTTTAAACTCATCAATTGTTTGCTTGTCGTAATTCCGTTTATAATATATCCCTTTTGGAATATTCTCAATAAACAGATTTATCTTTTCCCATTCAGACGGAGATAAACTAAGTTGCTGATTGTTTTTTACCTGCCAATCTACCTGAGGTTTCACCCCCACAATTTGTTCAAAAAAAAGATTAAAAGCATTCACAAATTTTCGAAAAAATCCATCGATATCCTCTGGTTTAGAATCAATATTTTGCACAGTTGTTGCGCTTATAGACTCAGCCTTATGATGCAAAAGAAAAAACATGACAGAATAAAGTCCCCTATCCACAATATCTGCGGGCGGAAATACAAATGCATTCTCTTCCAAATACATTTTCTTTAGATTTATAAGCTTAACCATCGAATCGGGCAGCTTAGTTAGCTGATTGTGAGCAAGGTCTAGATATTTTAATTCAGTATTATCACCAATAGCCGGCGAAATATATTGTAATTGATTAAAACTAATGTCGAAAACACTAAGTCTTTTAAGTCTTTCGATACCTTCCGGAATCTGCGAAATTTTATTTCGATGTATGTAAATCACTTCCAGGCTATCGAGTTCGAAAATTACCTTTGGTATTTCGCTCAACTTATTATAGCTTAAATCAATCTCTTTCAGATTTTTAAGTAAAGCTAACTCTTCGGGGAGTGCTTCGAGTTCCCTGTTAGAAAGATTAAGGCTTTTCAGATTAATATAATCGGAACTAAGAATAATATGTTTCAATTGTTCGGGGTTAATCACAATATACTATAATTTTAACCAATTTAATAATTTTTCTTTAAACGATTTAGAATCTTTATATAAATTTTGTCTAGATAAGGCTAAATTATCTTCGCCCAATTTGAGCATGTTCCAAATTGCACTCCACCCCGGAAATCCACCAATATTTCTATCATCGATATAAACATCAGCATCAATTTTTCTGCTAATTTCGGTAGTATACTTTTCCTCAGGGTAATTCGCATTAACTGCGTAAAACTCTAAACCATTATCTTTGCAAAACTTAAGAGCCTCCTCTAGGTATGCACCAGAACGATAGGTCCACAAAATTATTTTATGACCATTTTTCTGCAATTCGCGCAGCGTTTCGAACGCAAAGAGATTAGTTTTTCCGATTTTCGGATATTTATGTTCTACAATAGTGCCATCAAAATCCACAGCAATTCTCATAATATAAAAAATAAGCTCAGTAAACCAAAATAAGGATAATAATATAAGAAAAAACTCTAAAAAAAACAGAAAAGTTCTAAAAAATAATTAACCCTGCCAATTTAACGACAGGGATAATTACACTTATAAAAACATAAGAACAATCGAAATGAAGAAACTACCTGAAAGGGCGCTTATTTGTTTTTTCCAACAAAAGACATAATCCCCACGGCACAGCCTTTATTATCTTCGTAACCGGCCCGGTATTGAATAGAGACAAAATAAACACCAGATTTCTCGCAAACGAAATCGAAATGATCCATCACAACACTTCCGTCGCTTTCGAATTTATACTGCTCCGGACGATAATTTCGCTTTAATAAATCCTTTAATCCAAGGCTATTTACTTCATCTGCTGCATAATGAGTTTTACCATATTCGTTTCTGGCATCAAATAAAGTAAGCATCGAATTATATTCAAACCCTTTAGGATCGCATAAATTGAATCGATATAAGGTTCCTTTATTTAAAACCACAGAAAATTTAGCGATAAATGCTGGATCTTCGGGTCTTGATTTTTTAAGTTTAGCATTAAAATCGCGAAGAAAAATAGCACGTCCGTTATTGGTTGCACATTCATATACCAGCGTTCTTTTACATTGGGCATTAGTTTCTTTTACACCAAACCCGGCAATTAGCAGCGCAATAGTAGTTATGATTAAAATCCTCTTCATATTATAATGAGATTAATTTATTACGTATTTCATTTATTCTTTCAGTTATATTCACGATTACATTATCGTTAATGGTTACTTCGCTTCTTTCGTTTTGTTTAATCACGAAAGTTCCGTTTTGTTCTGTCATTGTAGGTTTTCCCGGTACAATTTTTATTTGCACCTCTTTGTATGCTTCGTAAATGAATTCTAGCTCCTTAATTAAATCGGCAAAGTTTTTATCCTGATCATATTTTCGCAAAATGTCCAGTATATCTTCGAGTAAAAGTTTTTGATCTCCAATTCTTTCAGCAATTCTTTCGTGCGGCACATCTTTATAAACCTGAGTAGCCAGATACAAACCTTCCAACCAAACTCCTGTAACAACTAACGCACTTAAATGACTTCTATTATGTTGTCTTAAATGATCGTCCATCTCATTAAAACTTGTAACCGACAGAAACATCAGAGTATCTAGATTTTCGTTACTTACGGCCAATCTTTTTAATGTTTGAAAATCGAAATATTGTCCTACACGCAAATCATCGGCCAATCTTTTTATTACAGTAAGGTATTGAACAATGGTTGATGTTTTGCTGTAAATATTCATATATCCCAAATCGGCACTATATACTCCCAGAGCTATGGCCTGTTTGAAACTGGTATTATAATTATCAGCATTTTCGGTTGGGAAAAGCATATTTGTAGAAAAGGGGGCTCCAACTTCATCTAACAAAGCAGCCATTTCAACGGGGGCAGGAAAATTTTGAACCACTTCTTTCATACTCTCCTCCTCTGCCGTGGTTAAAGTGGTGTGTCCTAAGCCTCCATCTCCTATTCCAATATCGTCTGCATTAGATTTTGTTTCACTTTCGTTACAAGCAAGTATAGCCATGTAAAAAAAAGCTGCTACAATTAATAATATTCTATTTACTCTCATATTTTCCTAAAAGTTTGTATTTCAAATATAATATTTTTTTTGCGATTACTCTAATTATTCTTTTTGTTTTTTCGGTTTTCGCTTCAGTTTTTCCTTAAATTTATCAAACTCCACATCATCAAAAAAGTCTATTGCTTTCTTAAAATGTTCGTAATACAGTGGAGGATATAACAATAATACGATAATCCAAATAACGATTACATTAAACCAGTAGGTTTCAAATTTTTTCCCAAATAAAACTTTATGCGGAGCAAAAAAGTGTGTTCTGAAACTAAAAAAACCATTTATCTCAGGCTCCAAAAAAATTGGCTTATAATTTTGAATAAGTTTATCGTTATATCGCAATATTTTATGCGTTTCTGTTAGTTTTTGAACAATATCGGCTAATCTTTCATTATGATAACGTTTTTTCAAACGATTATCGTATCCGGGCAATGAGTCTTCTAAATGATTAATATAGGCTTGTCTGAGACTATCTGCGCGGAACAATATTTTCCCATAATATATTGATAACTCCTTTAGGTAGTGCCTGATGTCTTCGGCAACATCTTCATCAAAATTTTCAACATTTATTGAACTTATCAAATCATCCGGTATTCCTTTTACCAAGGTACTTTCCTTTTTAAAGGTATTGTATATCATTGCGATATTTTCTTCATAAATGTCGCCAAGCGAATCTTTATCGTAGAGCCCCATTGTTTCGTCGAGCACTTTTTCAATTTCCGGAAGGTAATAAACAGTTCTAAAGTCGGCAAAATTTAGTGCTTTTTCGTAAGCGTAGTATCTCTTTTCGTATTTATTGTTCTTAAACTGATACACCATAAGAGCTTCGTAGGCCCACCTCGATGCCATTAATTCGGCAACTACAGGAACTTTATCAGGTGTTCCAATGGCCCTGTTTAATTTGTCGAAGCTAAAGAATGCACCACCTAAGGCCATCATCGGAATCATTATTAAAGGAATAATTACATAGATGGTAACAGCCGAATTAAAGGTGGCTGAAATGTTCAGTCCCAACAAATTGGCAAAAACAAAAGTAGCAAAGAGTGCAAACCAATAATGAAAAAACATTTCGGTAATACCCAATATCAGATTTCCAACCAAAACATATAAAAATGCTTGCAAAGCAGAAATTGTAGATAAAATCAGTATTTTTGATACCAAGTAACTAGATCTGGATAGATTGAGAAACTTTTCACGTTTCAATATTTTTCTATCCCTAAAAATTTCTTCTGCGCTCACAATTAATCCAAAAAACAAAGCAACCACAATGCTCATAAATATATAAGCAGGAATATTTTCGTTTTCGCGGAAAATATACACATTTGATTTAGGATCGGCGATGTATCTAATAAGAAATGCAAGGATAAAACCTAAAATAGGTGCTTCAAGTAAAGTTAGAATTACGTACTGCGTATTGCTTATTTTAGAGACAATATCTCTGGTTGCAAAAATTTTAAGTTGCTTAAACCACGAAGGTATAATAGATGATTTTGGTGGCTCTTCATGAACTTCTGCTACCTTATCCAAAACAATATTCTCACGATATCTTTCTTCCCACACCTGAGGTTTAACCTTCCGATCGCTTGTATACCGCCCGTATTCGTCCACAACCCGGGCTTCCATGATATCGAAAATTAGCTCCGGGGTAACATTACCGCAAGTAGGACATTCACCCTGATCGCTATTTACCTGAGCGTCCATGCGCTTAAAATAGGTAATCGCTTCAACCGGATTTCCATAATATACCAAGTAACCACCGGTATCAAGAAAAATCATTCGGTCGAACATTTTATATATATCGGCCGAAGGTTGATGTATTACCACATAAATGAGCTTACCTTTAAGCGATAGCTCGCTCAAAAGTTCCATTACATTTTCTGCATCACGCGACGACAAACCTGATGTTGGTTCATCCACGTAAAGAATAGATGGTTCACGTATGAGTTCCAATGCAATATTCAACCTTTTGCGCTGCCCTCCGCTAATCATTTTATTAAGCGGAGTGCCCACTTTAAGGTCTTTTCTCTCCCAAAGCCCAAGTTGTCGGAGTGTTTTCTCCACCAATCCAAAAATTTCGTCTTCGGATTTATCGCTAAAGCAGAGTTTTGCATTATAATATAAATTCTGATATACCGTAAGCTCTTCAATTAAGAGGTCGTCTTGCGGAATATAGCCTAAAACACCTTCGAGTTTTTCGCTCTCCCGATGCACATCAATACCGTTAATCCTCACACTACCTTTTGTAGGCACATACATTCCAGCTAAAACATTAAGCAGAGTGGTTTTTCCCGCCCCGCTTGCCCCCATAATACCTATAAGATTACCATGAGTTTCAGAGAAAGAAATATCTCTAAGGCCAATGCCACCAGATTGAAAACGGTATTCTAAATCTTCTACCACAAAAGAAAGACTAACAGCGTTGCTATCTTCCATAAATTTGGAAACCACGTCGCTATAATATATTGGTTTACCTTTGGGAAGTTTAATAGTGCTCCCGTTGGCAAATAAATATATTCGTCTTTTATTAACAGGCAGTCCGTTAAGAAAAACATCCTGATTTCCGGTATACCTAACAAAATAAAGCTCTTCGCTTCGAACCCTTAAAATGTATAATCTACCATCGAGCGCTTCCGTATTGATAAATTTGCAATCCACACATTTGTAATCGTCGATACTGGCCACAAGAATAGTAGCAATATCTAATTCATCCGGATTGTGTTTCATTACGAAAGTTTCAATGCTTTCGTATTCTCCTTTCTCAATATTAAATACCTCGGCAATAGTATCAATAATATCTTTACCAGATTTTTGCTCAGCTTCAATTTCGTTAACTTTAAGCAATTCGAACAAACGAACAAGAACCACCACTTTTTGCTTTTGGTCCAGTCGCTTATTGATTTTTTTTGCTGGTCCGAAAATTCTAACGGAGTCGATAACCGATACAGCCCCTTTTTTTACATGAGCTTTACTGTCTATTTTATCTAGTTCAGCTTTTTCGCGAAAAAGATCCATGTACTCAGACACGGCTTCACTACTAAGTTGCTGTCTTAGAAAACTATAAACATAATTAATTTCGCTTTCCTGAACTCCTTGACCCTGTTTTGCAATCAGAGCGAACAATTGCATCAGCGCCTCTAGTATTTCCTTACTCATTCTTTAGGTATTTCATAGGGATAATACCCTCTTACTACAAAAAGTTAACCAAACTTTTTAATCTACCGAATAACTAACTTGTTCGAATGGAACTTCTACAATATCAGCATATTCTTCGCCGGCTTCCTGCATATCTTCATCGTCGTCGGGATAATGCCATCTCACCAATACATCCTTACCGTCGTCCGACATTTCTTCAAGCTTGAGCAGAACATCTAAAATAAGTTTAGATGATGCGGTATTAAAATACTCAAGTTTAAAATTAAATACGGTTTTAGGCAGCGGTTCTTGTGAATATTCATTTATCCATTTAAGAATAGGCTCAAAAAAGGCAGCAACATCCTCAGGTAAAGATCTTCCGGAAATTTCAAAAATTCCATTATCCTTGTCCAGAATAACTTGTGGCGTATCGTCTGTACCTTTAATTTTAATCGGATCCATAGTGTATGCAAATTAAAATTTAACTTTCTAAATCTTGTTGTTGTTTACGAGAAATTGTTGATATTAATATAAAAAAAGACTGATGATCGTTTATTCGAAGAAACTCGTACACGAGTTTCTCTCCTGTTTTTCTTACAATGTCGATAAAACCAAGTCCGGCTCCCCCTTTAGGCGATAATCTACCTTCGCGAATTTGCTGCTTATAAAGCTGCTTAAGGCCGATTTTATCAAGACTATTAATATTGTCGAGCATTTCAGACAATTCTTCAATTTTATCGTTACTCACTACATTTCCGGTAGTAACATTGTATTCTTCCGCATTTTTGCTTATCATAAAAATTCCACGGCCATCTTTTGATGCCGGAAGATTTCCAATAGGCTCAGCATGCTTGCTGATATTCTGCAAACACTCTACCATCACGTGAAAAACTTTCCTTTGCACGGTATTGTAGTCCTCTTCGTTTACCATATTTGACTCAGTAAGCGCAGTAAAAGCCTTTGTTATCTGATGTGTAATTTCTCCTTCATAAGCCAGACTAACGTTGCTGTCTCTCATTTTCAGGTAGAAATTATAAACGAATTCGAGCGAATCTATTTTTTCCTTATCCGTCATAACTCCCAGATATATAGTTAATAATTTAAAATTCTATACCAATTAATAATACGTCGTCTATTTGTTTTTCTTCCTGCTTCCAATCATCAAAATCTTTTATGAAAAATGAAAGCAAACTATCCATATCGAGATTTAATGTATCCAGAATATGCTCTCTAATTCTTTGGGCCTGATACTTTCTTCCTTTGGATCCGCCTATTTGGTCGGAAATTCCATCGGAGAAGAAAAATGCCCTATCGCCATCTTTTAATCTAATAATATGATTCACAAAATCTGTTTCCTCCCGCCGGGGGTCGGGAATTCCGCCTATTGCTTTGGAATTTCCTTTATAGATTTTTAGTTCATTATTTGCGTAAAGATACAACGGTCTGTGTGCACCTGCAAATTGTAGCTGCATTTTTTTTGGATTTATTTTACAAAGCGCTATATCCATGCCATCGCGCCCTTTAGCTTTGTCGGTATCCTGCTTTAATGTTCGTCTTACACCTGCATGGAGCAAATCTAAAATTTGGCCTGCATTTAAATCCTGATCGTGGTCTACGATATTATTCAGCAAAAAATATCCGATTAATGAGAGTAGAGCTCCCGGAACACCATGACCTGTGCAGTCTACAGCCGCAATATAGAAAATATCATCCTTGGCAAAAAACCAGGGAAAATCACCACTTACAACATCTCTTGGGCGGTAAAATAAAAAAGATTTGGGTAAATAATGCTTAATTAACTGATTACTTGGAAGTATTGCCGATTGAATACGATAGGCATAATTAATACTTTCAGTAATATTACGATTTTTCAGTTCTATTTCGAGTTCTATTTGTTTTCTTTCGGTGATATCATTTCCTACTATAAGTATTGATTCGAGGCTGGAATCAATAAACTCTGGAATAGCATTAAACATCACTATTCTCTGTCCAAATTTTGCAGGGAAATCAATTTCTTTATTGAATTTTTCTTGTGTTTTATTTATCTGATTAATAACATATTCGAAGAAATGGAGCACGCCTTTTGGCAAATTTATCTGATTTAAAGATCTATCTACAAAATCTTCTTTGGGTACACCTGTATAGATTCTAACTACCGGATTAACGTAATAAAACTGACCACTCGGACTAACGCGCATTATCATGTCTGGCGAGTTTTCGGATAATGCAGCCATCTGACCACTAAATCTTTGTGCTCTTTCGGCAATTTTGCGCACTGTAATATCGCGGGTATTAAACAATATTCCGTTTATTGCAGGATTAGTGAGCAAATTTCGGGCAGTGGACTCCAGCCAAAGTTCTTCGTTACCCTGAATAAAAAACTGATATTCGAAGACTTTTACATCATCAGGGTTTTCGAGTAATTCGTAAAAAATTTCCTTCGAACGTTCGCTGTTTAAAATGGTACGTGCCTGAAAAGCATTTTTGCCAATAACATCTTCTGGATTATAGCCCAAAATACTTTTAACAGATGGGCTTTCATATCTAACTATTCCATACTCGTCGTAAATAGAAATAACCTCCGATGCATTTTCGAGCAATGCATTTAGTCTTTTTTGGGCATTTTCCACTTTCTCAATCTGCGATTCCAGGTCGGAGTTTGTTTTTTCGAGTTCCTCCTGGGTTTTTTTCATTTGAAGGGCATTTTGCTTTAATTCCTCTTCGTTTTTTCGCAGCACCTGAGTCATGCCTCTGGCTTCGCTAAGCAATCGTTCGGTACGTGAATTGGCTTTCAGATTAAAAAGCGTTTGTCCGATGATGGTATCAATTTCGTTATAGAAATCGATAATTATAGGACTAATTTTCTCATTTAATGATGCCAGCTCTATAACGCCCTGAATTTTATCATCACCAATCAATGGGATAATCAATAAGCTTTTGGGTTTTTTGTCACCCAGTATTCCAGAAGAGATAGTAAGATAATCTTCAGGAACTTCGGTGCGATAAATCATGGCCTGCTCAAAAGCTGCCTGACCGATAAGACCTTGCCCCACCGAGAAGCTTTGTTTGAGATACTTTTTACGGTTATAGGCGTATGTGGCAATATTTATGAGTTTATTTTGATCTTCGTCGAAAACGTAAAATGCGCCTTGAATCATTTCGGTATAAGCAATAAGTTCTACCAGGCTATGAAAAGCAAGTGCATCAATAGTTGTATGCCTGTTAAGAATCGAAGAAAGCAGTTCTTTCCCTTTGGCAATCCAGTTTTGTTCAGATTCTTTGGCATAAGAGCTAAGAATGTTCTGATTCATTTTAAAGAGCGAGGTTGCCAGTTTGTCGTTTGCGTCAATTTCCTCTTCTCTGATCTCGAGGGAGCCTTTACCAATTTTTTCGGCAATGGCAATATTTCTTCCAATCATTTCTTCGAGAATCTGTAAACGCACTTCTATGCTTTTCTTTTCAAATTGAAAAATTTTATCTAAAACAAAATAAAAAAATAAAGTTACGAATGGAAAAATTTCGATTAAAAGAAGCACCGGATTTTTTGAATGTATATAAATAAAGCTGGTAAAATTTACCGGGGAGTTAAAAACCCTAAAGCTAAACAAAACGGCAAAAATAATGAATAACAGGCTTATTAAGCCGTATAGCAGCATCAGTATCTGTCCTTTTTGTAGTTCTTTATTTATAAAATTATTACTCATTCAAAAATTTTCTGCTCTAATTTAGTTTTTCCTTTGAATAAAAAAAAATTACGATTCAAATTTAGCCATCAAAAAATCAATTTCATTTAATAGATTCTGTCTAAAATCTAAATCATTTGGATTGATGGCAAATTTGTTTACTTTTTTTGATAATTCAACAATTATTTCTTTAAATTTTTCATCTGCAAATAATTCATTTTCTTCTATGGCAGAAAAAACATGAGCCACTTGCTGCAAAAGCATCTTTTCGTGGGCAATACCGAATGCTAATATCAGCATTTTGAGTAAATGTACGAACGAAATAAAATTAAGTTTTTCTATTATCATAATTTATAAACTATCCAGCCAATCCTTGTATTTCTTATCAATATCCTTCATCGGATATTTCTCGCTAAGCAATTGTTTAATCTGATTGCTAAGCATATTATTTAACTGCGTTAATTTTTCTTTTTCCTCTTTTAATTTGCTAACGTCAGATTCAATTAATGATTTTTTCTCAACCTGCAGTTTCATGTTCTCCATATACTTAGACCATGACTCAAAGATAAGGTTAAGAATAATTTTTTGTTGATGAATTCCTTTGTCCCAACCAATTTTTAATGAATCCTGATGTTGAATTAGTTCGTCGATAAGCGTTTTTTTATGCTCAACTGTTGAATTAAGGTTTTGAATAATATCAGTAAATAGCGAAACATCGCTTAAGAAGAGTCTCATTTGCAGCAGCATTCCGGTTTCGTGTTCAAAAACAGGCACCAAAATACCGTAAAAATCTTTTTTCAGGAAATTGAATGAAAAACGAACTTCGGATTTTTTATACTCCAGGGCAGATTTCCATGTTTCGTTTAGGCTATCCACAGAATCGGACGAGAGCATTTCCTGCAAATATTTTTCGTGCACTGCACTAAAATTTATCTTTGTTAATTCCATGAATTTTTTGTTTACAGAAAGTATACGCTTATCCGGAGAAAAAATTATCTGCATCAGTTTATTTTCGATAGCATCGATAATATTTAGTAATTCTGCTTCACGTCGCTTAGACTCTTCCTGAGTTGCTCTTAATTCTTCAAGATTCTGCCTCATTTCTTCTTCTTGAGTTGCTAATTCGTCAGATTTTCGCTGAGATTCGCCAAGAAGCCTAACCGTGCGGTGATTTATTTTTTCGGTATTTATTGTAAGCGCAGTAAGGTCAGCAACTTTTTCTACAAATTCGATTTGCGCTGCAGAGAAAAGATTAAAAGAAGAGATTTCGAGTACTCCAAATACTTGGTTGTCTCTTAAAAGAGGCACAATAAGTAATGCCAGTGGTTTGGTATCGCCCAATCCGGAGCTAATTTCCAGGTAATCGGGGGGCAATTCAGTAAGATAAATAGTTCGTTTTTCAGTAACTGCGGTACCTACAAGCCCGTCGCCAAATTTTATTTTTTTATCCAAATATTTTTTTCTGTTAAAAGCAAAAGATGCGAATAAATCAAGTTCTTCGGTATTCTCGTCGTTGGTTATAAAAATTCCACCCTGAATAGCGCTGATGTATTTTACCAAAGATGTAATTAATTCAGAGCTTAACTCTTGCAAATTTCCGCTGTAAAGTCTAAGAATCTCGTTAAATTTCGACAATCCTGAATTAATCCAGTCTCTTTGCCTGGTTTCGGCTTCACGTTTATTTATCTCACTCTTATTAGATATTAGTTCGAGTCTTAAGTTTTCTAATTCTACGGAAAGAATGTCGCCTCTGAGAGAAAATCGATTATCATCTAGTTTTCCATTAACTAAATTTCCTATAAATTCGCGTATCTCAAGGAAAAACAGGTTAGTTGATAATATTTTATCTTTAATTACATTTAAATCTGTATAAACTTGCGACATGTGCAGTTCTGAAACTTCTTCGTTCAAAGATTTTTCAAAAGCGATACCCAGAAATTCTACAGATTTTCTAAAATTAAAAATTAGGTTCTGCAAAACAAAATAGGTGAGCAAACTAAGCACAAAGAAAAGAATTATCAAAATAAATTCAACATTTTCACGCAAATCGAAATCATCTATTGCCGTAAAATTTCTGCTATAATAATTATCTAAATTATCGCCTACTTTTTTGGTTTTAGCAAGAAATAAGTAATACTGCTCCCATTTTTCGTTATCCGGAACGGTATTTATTGTAAGATAATTTAGGGTAATGTCTTTAATTTTTTGCACGTTAAAGAATAATTCTCTAACAAGTATTTCTTCTTCTTCAATTTTTTGAGCAAGACGCAGGGAATCCATTTGATTTTCGATTTCTTTAAATGATTGAGAAATTCGGTTTCTGTAATACAATTGTTCTTGTGCCGAAGCGGTAATATTAAATTGGTGAAAAAGTTCGGCGTTAAAAAAAACTTCTTTGAGAATTTGGGCAATGAGTGTTTGTCTGTTTGCCAAGGACATGCTAATTTCCACTTGTTCATTAAGGCGCTTGTTATTGGTTTTAAAAACCATGAAAACAATAGCCCCTAGAAGAATAAAGGAAAAAAACAGGCCGTAAAGCCATATTTTAAAATTGAACTTATTTTGCGTTTTTGTCATTTGCTCAAAAAACTATTGCGTAAAAATACAAAAATTGATGTTTATCAAACATTTTTAATCAATTTTATTCAAATTACTTGCAAAAATGATATTTGCTACTTTATCAGCACCTTTGCAATTCATATTATAGAACAATAAATCAGACATTTCCATTCCTCTTACAAAAATTCTGTTTGCTTCATTATATTGATCTAAAAACACATTCTCATCCAAATCACCTTCAATAATTTCGTTCAGCGTTGTATAATTAGCAATTATTTTTCGTGGCATAATTTCTGCAAAACGGTGATTAAAAGTAATCAAATTTCCGGATTTATCAAAAAAAGCAACAGGAATAGAGCCATAAAACCAATTGCTGAGTTTTTGATTCACCAATCCTAAATCATCATCTGTCAAATCTTCTGCCAAATTATCATTTTTTACAAGAAAAAAATCTAAAACTGTTTGTTCGTCTTTTTGGCGATTCACCAAGAATAAGGCAATAATGGCAGTTGCTTCGTTTAAATAGGTAATAATTTGATTGTTAAACGCAAAAAAAGAAGCCAGTTCAATTACTGCAATGGTTTTTTTCTGATAAACGATGGGCAATAAAATCAAATGCTGTGGATTTTTCTCACCCAATCCGGAAGTAATTTCAATATAATTTTGCGGCACATGATTAAGCACAATCATTTGTTGTTCTTTTGCACAAGTGCCCAATAAGCCTTCGCTAATCAAGATTTCTTTCTTTATCATGCGCTCGTAATTATAGGCATAAGAAGCTTCAAGAACAAGCACCTCTTGTTGTTGTTTGTTTTTCTGAATAACAAAAAAACCACCTTGATTAATGCCAATAAACTTGATAATTTTTTGCAGGATAAGGGCATAAAGCTTATCGGAACTCACATTTTCGCGCATTTCTCTTTCAATATCAGAAAGCGCATCGTTAATTTTAAGCTGCCAGTCGATTTTATTTTTCTCTTGTAATAATTCAGATTCTTTTTTCTTTATCAGTTCAATAAATTGGTGATAACTAGCCCCTAAAAAACTATTCTCAGCAAAAGGATACATATTTTTTGCTCCATCAAAATCTTCTTTCCCCAATGCATCAATAGAATGTTGCAGATTAGCAAATTTGGCCGATAATTCCATAATTTTTGATTCAATCAGGTTTAGCTCGTTCTTAATTTTTTTGGACGATACATCGGCCAAATTTCCGGATGCGAGCATGGTAAGTTTTCTCATAATATGATTTCGGGAAAATCTTGCTCTATTATTTTGCCATCTAACAAAAAAGAAAAGCAGAAAAATACTGATGAACATAAAAACAAGTGTAATTGCCATACTCAACCTGGAGCTCTTCTCATGTTTTGCCTGCATCTCTTCAGCCAGGATAAGCAATTGATCGTTAATTTTATCGAGGTTGTTGGCAATCTTTACATGAACAGCCTGCAGCTCTATAATGTTGGCTGATGAGTTTTCGAGAAAAAGAATATAGCGTTGAAAATCTGCCTGAATATCAGTAAAATCGAGAATACTAGCATTATCGTAATATGGTTTTAGCTGTTCGAGTATTGCTTCTGATTTGAGAATTAAATTTAAGGCATTGTTGGTATACAGCAAAGCCGAACTTTGTTGTATCAAAAAATCGGATTTTTCTATTTGCTTCACAATTCCATCGATACGATAAAAATCGCGATGTAGGGCAGAAAAATTTTGTTCTAAATCCTGATATAATATAAAGGTATTATTTTCTTTACTAAATTGATTTAAAAGCCACAAATCTCTCACTCCCGCAGCAATAATTGCCACAAAAAGCACTATCACAAAAATTTGCTCGTTTTTAATTTTCAGCCTATTTCTCCACATAAAAATTTCATTAAATATAAACCGTTTACACAGAATATCCAAAGATATAAAAAAAACAGTATATTTGGTGCAAGAAAGATTACTATGGAATTAAATGTTGCCGAATTAAATAAATTATGTGACACGATAAAAGAAATTTCAGGCTACGATTTTACTGAGTATTCTGTAAAATCGCTATCCAGAAGGGTGGAAAAAATTCTTACCGATTATCATCTTACGATTGAACAACTAATTGTAAAACTTTACGATTCTAACGATTTTTTAGAAGAAATTGTTAGAGAAATTACTGTAAACACCACCGAGCTTTTTAGAGATCCAGATTTATGGATTTGCATCAAAGACGATATTTTGCCAAGATACAAAAATCAGGATAAAATTCGCATCTGGCATATAGGCATGTCGTCGGGACAAGAGGTTTATTCCATGATAATTCTGCTTAAGGAACTTGGCATGCTCGAAAAAACAGAAGTATATGGCACTGATATAAATACAAGTGTAATCGCAGAGGCAAAAAAAGGGATTTACCGATTTAGAATAATTGCTGATTATCTGGAAAATTACAATAAAGTATTTATGCTGAATGATAAAAAAGAAAGTAAGCAGCATTACGAAAAACATTTTTCAGTTGATTGGATTAAAGGAATTATCAAAATAAAAAAAGAATACACCGAATTACCAATACTCGCAAAACACGACTTAGTAAACGACAAAAATATTTTTAATACCAACTATGATATTATTGTTTGTCGCAATTTATTAATTTATTTTAATCAGGAGCTCCAAAACCGGACTTTTTACTTCTTTCATACAATGATGAACGACAATGGCACATTGATACTTGGAGCACACGAAAGTATTATGGGAAGCATGATCACAAAATTTGAAAAACGCGAAAATTACTATTTAAAAAAAGCCAAAGAATAGAAAATATAAGCACTTGAATAAATTATACCCCGAAAGCGCTTAAATTTTATCAGCTAAAAATATTTTATTGGTACGTTATTTGCAATTTTTAATCTGGGTTAAATGCCATTTTAAAAATTATTTCGTATAATAAGATAGCAATCACCCCACAAAAAAAACAAGATTATTCTATGTTGATTTTATTGACATAACGTAAGTTTTTTAAAAAAATAGTTGAATGAGAAATATCATAATACATATTTGGTTGTTTATTTTTGTTCTGGCACCATTGGCCGGAAAAGCAGAATTAAAGGCAGATAGCGACCCCATTGCAGCCTTTAGTTTGATAAATAGTGCACTTTGCGAAGGCGATTCTGTTTTTTTCCTTAACGAAAGCAAAACCGTGGGCGGAGCTAATTTAAATACCATTTTGTGGTATTTTGGCGACGGTAGCGAAACCCGCGTAGAAAATCCGATTCATAAATATACAGCACCCGGAAGTTACACAGTAAGCCTGGTTGCCTATAATATTGTAGGCGGTATAGTATACAAAGACAGCATATCTCAAATTATAACCATAAACACGGCGCCACCTATCACATTTAGCTATTTGGGAGGCGGCACCAATATTACATCCGACACAACATTTACCCAGGGAGGCAACCTCACCATTACGATATCCGAAAACTATCCCATCTATTTATGGGCTCCTGATGGCGAAACTACCAACAGCATAACTGTTAATAAAACAGGAACTTATACAGCAATGGTAATAGATGCGAATGGTTGCAGCAGCAAGAAAATACAAAACATAAAAGTTTTACCATTAACTGAAGGCGATTCGGCCAATATTATTATAAGCAACAACGTGTTAACTCCAAATAACGACGGCGTAAACGATTACTTTTCGATAGAAGATTTTGAAACCTACAGCTCGCCAATAGATTTGAGTATTTACAATATCTGGGGAGATATTGTATACCAAACAGCCGATTATCAAAACGATTGGGATGGAACTTACAACGGCAAACCACTCGATTCGGGAACTTACTATTATGTAATCAGCAGCGAAAACAGGAAAGGAACCATGGGATATATAGATATTTTAAAGTAAAAAAAATGAAACATCCGGAGCAGCAAAATAAAATGATGTGTAAAAAAAAATTGATTCCGGATTGGAATGAAATTTGGATGTTTTTGGCAAACAGACAACAACAAATTCATTGGTATGGCGGCAATTTGGCCACTAACAAAAAAAACTACTAATAGCATGAAAAGAATACTCTATACATTACTGACTATAAGCATACTGCTAGAGAATACGATAGCTCAACAACTTCCATTCGATAATCAGTACTTGATAAATAAATTCAGTCTGTCGCCGGCTTATGCAGGATTTACAAATAATACCGAATTATTTTTGGGTTTCAGACAAAACTGGGTTGGAATTGCTGGTGCACCACAAAAACAGATGCTCAACATTAACATGCCCATCAAAGAAAAAGGTTTGGGTTTGGGTATGGTAATCAATAATGAAAAAATGGGCAATTTCAGTAATTTTTACTTTCTCCCCACACTCGCCTACCACCAGCCACTGTCTTCGGATATGTCGATAAATTTTGGAATCAATGCTGAGATTTACCGTAACCAATATAATTTCTCTCAGGCCAAATCGGGCACAATCGACCCGCTAATTCAAAAGCTTCAGGCCCTGATGGGAACAACTTTTAATGTAGGAGCAGGTTTTATGTTTCAGTTTAAAGGCCTGCATCTGGGTGTTTCGGTTCCAAGAACACTCAATTCAAAAGTGGTTTATAATAGCGAAGTTCCAGGTCTAACCTACACCCTAAGCAGGCATTATCTGGCACACCTATCTTATTATCACAAAATAAACGATAAAATTTCTGTAGAACCAGTAGTAATAGCCCGAAGCACAGATCAAAGTCCACTGCTTTACGAGGCAGGAATTAGCGCCAAATTTGCCGATAGAATATGGACAAACATAGGATACCGCAAAGGCAACGATTTTATTATCTCAGCCGGAGCCGCCATAAGTCCATATATAGCAATACATTACAGCTACGAGTTTTCTAATTCAGGGCTTGTGCAATTATCCAGCGGCACACACGAAATCTCCATTGGCTTTTTACTGAAAAAAACGAAAAAACAAAATCCTCCGCTCACCATTTTCACGCTAAAAGACGAAAACCAAGTTGGCAGAGATACCATATTACAAAAACGAGTAGAAGTACTAGAGGCCCAATTGGCTTCGTGCGCCTGCGAAGAAAAAGCAGAAATGATTACCCAATTAGACAACCGCTTGAAAAAGCTCGAAAGTAATTTAGATGACCTGGATGCCGAAACTTGGGAGAAGCCGTTTATAATGAACAACATAAAATTCGCGAACAACTCTGCTCAACTCTTTGCCTCATCGTATGGCGAGTTAAATAAGTTAGCAGATAAAATAAAACGCGACCCTGAATTAATTATCAAAATTACCGGATATACCGATAATGTGGGTTCGCCAAAATACAACACAAAGCTTTCGCTGGACAGAGCCAATTCTGTAAAAGCCTATCTTGTAAAAGAAGGAATTGAAGACGAAAGAATTGTTACCGAAGGTAAAGGAGATGAAAATCCGATTGCCAGCAACGAAACACCAACAGGTCGGGCACAAAACAGAAGAATTGAAGGACAGTTTAAAAAATAATTTCAAAGTGAGCAAATACATTCTCCTATTGATATTTACGATAATAGTGTTTGCAAATGCAAATGCGCAAACGATATTGCCCATAAGTTTCAATTCGGGTAGCTGCCAAACAGATGGAAAAATTATGGTATCGGCAGTCATAGGGCAAGCATTTGTGCCAACCGATATTAGCAGACAGCGCGATATAGGCACAAGCACACTTGTAATATTGATGCCCGATGGAGAAGAAGAATCAAGTTTTATAAAAATATACCCCAATCCGGCGACAGAACTCCTATTTTACGAAATAGTATCAGAAAAAATTGCGCAAATAAATCTATATAATGCTGCTGGACAATTAATTTTAAGTCAAAGCAGGCAAATTTTAGAGCGGGGAACCATTCAATTATCAAGCCTAAAAAAAGGAATATACCTGATAAGTTTTGTTACAGAAAATCATAAAGTTGAAACGCTTAAACTTATCAAAAACTAAATAAAGCATTAGCATACAAAAAAAGAAATAAAAAAGAAAAGGCCGATGAAAACTATAAAAATTATAATTATACTACTTATTTTTAGCAGTATAATACAAGCCCAAATACCAAAAACATTTAATTATCAGGCCGTAGCACGCAACGAAGCCGGAAATAGTATAGCCGATCAGGATATTGTAGTAGAAATATCGGTAAGAAGCGGAAGTGCAAGTGGCACTGCAATCTGGCAAGAAGTGCACTACACCAAAACGAATGCATTTGGATTATTTACGGTAGAAATAGGAGGCAGCACGGCCATTCGCACAGAAACCGGCACAGTAAGCTCTTTCGAAGCCATCGACTGGTCCGACAATACCTATTTTATACAAACCAGAGTTGACTTTGGGCAGGCAGAGTTTGTAAACGGCTTTATTGATATGGGCACCGTAAAACTAACCAGCGTTCCTTACGCATTTGTAGCCGATAGTGCGCTCAAAGTACCAATACCAAGTTTGAGTAAGGTGCTTGGCGTTGACGAAGCGAGTTTAAATGCCAATGATGTTCCTAAATGGAACGGAACCCAATGGACAGTAGGATCTGCAGGAGTAAGCGGTAACTTTTTAACAGACGATGGAACCACAGACTTAACAGGCGACTGGACCGTATCCGGAAATTCTATCAATTTAACAAGCGGAAACCTAAGTCTTGGATCCGGCATTTTGAGTACACCTATTTTTAATTTTGGAGGCACTACTTTCACCAGTGTTTCCAGCAATTTAAGCACCAATAGTTCCGCAACAGCTTTAGTAACTGCAAGCGCCATAAAAACGTATGTTGATAATAATATAGGTGTTAGTTATTGGAGTTTGGGAAGTGGAAACGTATACAATACAGCCAATTACATTGGAATAGGCACAGCCAGCCCCACCGAAAGACTGCATGTAAACTTAACCAGCGAAGAAACAGTTCTCTTTACGGGCACTTACGAAGTAACAGGAAATATAAAAAACAGAGGAGCCGGAACACGTTTTGAGTTTTCGCCTGCCAAAGCAGTTTTACGTGCCGGAACAGTTGACGGAACACAATGGGACGACATCAATGCCGGATTTTACTCCGTAGCTTTTGGAAAAAACAATAGGGCCTCGGCCAACTTTTCATTTGCTCAAGGTGAGGGAAATACCGTGGGTGGAACTTATGCATCGGCCTTTGGAAATTCTAATGTGGCCAACGGAGCCAAATCCATGGCCATTGGCGAATCTAATGTAACCAGCGGAGCATCTTCATTTGCAGCTAACCAGCAAAATACGGCCAACGGTGGTTACGCAACGGCCTTAGGTTATAATACCGAAGCCAACGGCGACCAATCCTTATCCCTGGGATTAAATACAACTACAGATGCCACTGCTGATGGCTCAATAGCAGCAGGATCGGGCAGCACAACCTATGGACCAAATTCGTTTGCATTTGGAGTGCAGTCACAAACCAATACAAGTGCCGAAGGGTCTTTTGCATCCGGAAATAAAACAATAGGTGGAGGAATGTATGCGGCATCATTCGGGGACAACACAGCGGCTTATGGATATTCCGAATTTGCTATCGGAAGATTTAATACCCTATTTTCTCAAAATCTTACCAGCTGGGTGCTTACCGACAGGGTTTTTGTAGTAGGAATTGGTGCCGATGCCATAAGCAGAGCCAATGCCATGGTAGTACTAAAAAACGGTAATATTGGAATTGGTATTGATGCACCTACAGAAAAATTAGCTGTAAGCGGCAATATTACAGCCACAGGAAGCATAAATAGCTCATCCGACATTCGCTACAAAAAAAATATCAGCACAATTGCAAATCCTTTAGAAAAAATAAACAAGCTGCAAGGTGTAAATTATATGTGGAAAGCAGAAGAATTTCCAGAACTAAATTTCTCCGAAAATCCACAAATTGGACTGATAGCGCAGGATGTAGAAAAAATTGTACCCGAGATTGTTTTAACAGATGGAAATGGATACAAATCTGTTGATTATGCGAAACTTAGTGCAATCTTAATAGAAGCTATCAAAGAGCAGCAAAAACAAATTGATGAACTGAAAAAAAATCAGGAAATTTTACTTAATCAACTAAAAAAGTAAATTTTAATCTTGCGATTATAAATTCAATTGTAAAAAAATAATTGATTCCAGACTACATATCATTAAACATCAATAACTTATTTCTTGTTTAACGCCATATAATGGTAATAACATCGACTAATTTCTTTTTTTTCTATTGAGGCTAAAGCAACCTAGGCTTTATAGGCCGCTGTAAATTTTGGTCTTGTCTTTTTCATTATTATATCCAAAATTGATACTTTTTTCAACTTAATTGCTGGTCTTTATTTTTGTGGAATATTCTACCATTAATTTCCATTTTATTATGCATTTTTATATTGCATCCGAAAAAATTCAAAAACTTTACTAATACTTTTTTTTTGATAAATATCAGTATAAATTAGAGTCCAAATTACAAATTACAAAATGCGTAAAGTATGAAAAATCAATATTTTTTAGCGATTCTATCCTTCATCCTAATACTTATGAACATCTCCTGCAAACAAGAGAAAGCCTTTATTACATTACCATCCATAATCAGTAATGGAATGGTTTTGCAGCAAAAAACACAAATAAAATTATGGGGCGAAGCCAATGCCAATGCAAGCATAGTAATTACTGCGGGTTGGGGTAAAACGATTAAAACAAAAGCAAATGAAAACGGCAAATGGATGGCCATCATCAATACACCCGCTGCGGGGCCAGCATTTGATATTCAGTTTCGGAATGATGATACAGTATTTACAGTTCATGATGTGCTATTGGGCGAAGTATGGCTTGCCTCCGGGCAATCGAACATGGAAATGCCATTAGAAGGCTGGCCACCAAACGATACAATACAAAACTCCGAAACCGAGATAAATCAGGCTCATTTTGCGGATATACGCGTGTTTACGGTAAACAGAGCATATTCCTTCATTCCGCAAACCAATGTAAGCGGACAATGGGAAAAAGCAGACACTAGTTTGGTGGGCGAATTTAGCGCTACGGCATATTTTTTTGCCAAAAAATTGCATCAAAAGCTAAAAGTGCCTGTGGGTATTATACATTCGAGTTGGGGCGGCACACCAGTTGAATCATGGATTAGCGCAGAAAAACTCCATGCCGCCAACGAATTTATTCCAGAAATACAAGCCATAAAAGAAGCAATACCTTTAGAACAAAACTTAAACAACTGGCTCGATTCCCTGCCTAGCATTACAATCAGCGACACAGTCCCAGAGATTTCTTATGAAACCACCGAATTTATGGACAGTATGTGCGCATCCCAAACATTTGACGATAGCCAATGGGCAAGCATGCAGCTGCCAATAAGCTGGGAAACAACAGAAGTTGGTCATTTCGACGGAAATATCTGGTTTAGGAAAATGATTGAAATTCCTGAAACATGGTTAAATAAAAACCTGATTCTTGAGCTTGGTCCCATTGATGATATGGATTTGAGCTACTTTAACGGCGAAAAAATAGGAGAAAATCTTGAAGATGGATTGTGGCAGAAAAAAAGAATTTACAAAATAAACAAATCACTGGTAATAAATACTATAAACTTAATAGCGATTAGAGTTACGGATATACAAGGCGGAGGCGGAATTTATGGAAACTGGAACGATTTAAAAATCTATCCCGAAAATGACATTTCAAAAGCTATATCGCTGGCCGGAGAATGGAAATATTTGCCCACAGCCGAATACAGAAACAACAAATTCTATTTATACAATATAGCAAACCGCGAATACTTTGCCCGTCCGAAAGTGCCCATACAAGCTTCGCCAAATACACCTACATGTCTTTACAATGCCATGATAGCGCCGCTGCTACAATATACCATCAAAGGAGCTATTTGGTATCAGGGCGAATCAAATGTAGGCCGCGCAAAGCAATACAGCAAAACATTTCCGTTGATGATAGAAAACTGGCGAAAAGAATGGCAATTAGGTAATTTTCCATTCTATTTTGTTCAAATAGCTCCTTTTCAATACGAAAGCGGAACTAATTCGGCCCCTTTGCGCGATGCACAACGTTTGAGTTTGCGCACACCCAACACTGGAATGGCCGTAACTTTAGACATAGGGGATATAAATAATATCCATCCCGCCAACAAAAAAGATGTTGGTGAACGCCTGGCGCTATGGGCATTGGCAAAGGATTACGGAGAAAGCATCGTATATTCAGGGCCACTATATCATCAAATGAAAGTGGAAAATAGTCTTTTGCGAATAAGTTTCACTCATATTGGCTCAGGCCTTATGATAAATGGAACAACATTAAAAGAATTTGAGATAGCAGGCGAAGATGGCATTTTTTACCCTGCCAAGGCCACTGTAAATAATAATGTAGTAATTTTGCAGTGCGAAAAAGTAAAAAATCCGAAAGCTGCCCGCTATGCCTTTAGCAATGCTCCCGACGGCAATTTGTTCAACAAAGAAGGTTTGCCTGCATCATCGTTTACTACAGAAAAACTAACAAACTAAATAATGTCATAACAATCAAAGCTTTTGCAAGAAAGCCGT
>DYOH01000104.1 GCA_020720625.1 Acetofilamentum sp.
AGGCATGGTGTGTGGGTTTATTTTTTTCTAATAGTTAGAGGATAGTCGTTTATCGTTCATCTCTTGTTCTGCCGTAAACTTTTACTGCACTAAGCTCAAAGAAGTACTCAGGAGCCTGCGAGAATAAACCCTGCAAAGGCACTGGTTGTTTAAAAAAAGAATACAGTTATTTTCTCATTGGTAAATTTGAATGCTTAGGCTTCACATCCCTTGTCAAACAACACAAAAATAGCTATCTTCACTTTCCAAAAATATCATTTGAAAAGCGTCCTACATATCTCCAAAAACGTACTCACCGCTGCGTATGTTTCCTACTTTAAATTCCATATCTTTGGTAGTACACTCGTTTTGTAATTTTAGCCATTTCTCATTAGGGTTTGCTCTATAATATAGCTTTCGGTATTTAAATTGGGGCACCATCAGAAATTGTACACTTATTTGCTGGTTGAAATCGTCGGGTATGCTGAATCGCCAAAACTCTGTATATAGTTTATTTTGATTTAAGCTATCGTTTGGAGCTGTAAAATGATAAGTAATGTAAATGGGTAAACTATCGCGTGATACTTTGTGGGCAAAAAGTTTGATGTAAATATCGTCGTTTTGCCAGAAATCACCTGTTCTTAATTGTCTTTTGTAACTGAATTGTGCATCGCAAATGCTGTTGTAGGGGTCGGCTATTACAAGCTTGGGTTCAAAAGGCAAATTGACAGTAAAATGTGTGTTTTTCCCGGAGCAAATAATGGTGTGCGAATGTTCCTGGAGTTTTTCATCAAGAATAATTACTGGTATTGGCACACTTTGAGCATAGTTTTCCCGTGCCAAAAGTTGCTGTGAAATTTGGATGCTTAATTGGTAACCCGTTTTTTGTTTCAGCGAAACAGTATTGTGCAATAGAAAGTTTGGATAGCCGGTTTGGTATATCCAGTTGCTGAAGTAGTTCTCCAGATTTTGTTCGCTTTTTTCCTGAAAATATTGTTTTAGTTGCTCAATGGTAACACTTTTAAAAGCAAAATGGCTTAAATATGCTTGAATGGTACTAAAGAAAAGGCTGTCGCCCATCACCGAACGCAGATTATGAACCATGAGTGCACCTTTTTTGTAGATATTTGTGCCGTAGGTTTGGTCGTGGTTCGGATTATTAAGTGCAATGTAGGCTCCATCGTTTACGGGAGCCATTTTAAGTGCAGTATGTGCAAGTTTGGCCAAATGTTGTTGTGCTCTTTCGGCACCAAATACTTTTTCGAAATACAAATATTCGCAGTAGCTCGCCCAACCTTCGTTTAACCACATATCTTTTTCAGTGGCGCAGGTAACCAGGTTGCCAAACCAGTGGTGCGAAAGCTCGTGATAAATAGTAGATTCGCAACCATATACATGGCAGGCGCGTGAATAGGCAATATTGGTGGCGTGCTCCATTGCTCCACCATGAAAAGGGGTGGCAACATAACCTACACGATCCCAAACATAAGGTCCAAAAAGCTTTTCGTAGGCCGAAAATCCCGCCTGCATATTGGTAAATGTTTTCTCTGCCAAGGGTTTATCTCCTTGTGGGAAAAAGGCTTCGAACGGAAGATTTCCACGTATAGAAATCAATTGTTTTTGTAAAACATCGAATTTACCAATGGCGATAGATGCTAGATAGCAAGGTATACTATCTTTGATGGTATATTTGTAGCACATTTTTTGGTTCTTGGGTAATACTGATTGCAGAGTACCATTGGCTACTGCCACAAAACCTTGAGATACATCCATAGTAAAGTAGAATGCTGCCCTGTCGGTAAAAACATCATGCGAGGGAAACCAGGCTCTGCCGAAAACAGGTGGTTCGGCGGCCATGCCAACTCCATAGTTATAGGCAATATCATTTTCAATAAAAAATCCACCCCAGTATTTGTCGCTCACAGGGCTGCCCTGATAAAAAACATCGAGCTGCCATTTTTTAGCGGCATTATTTTCCGGTAAATCAAAAATAAGGCTGTCGTTTCGGTGCTGAATTCTTATTCTTTCGCCATCCAGAAAGCAACTGTCTATCTGATAGCCGATAAGCGAAAATTCGGGTTTGCCTGCCTGCGTGCTGTAATGTCTGAAAACGATGCTTGTATGGGCAGCCATTGTTTTTTGTTCAAAATCGATATTTGAAATGTGTATATGGTAACTGATTACATCAGTGTGATTTACCGCATTGTTGTATGATGTTGAAAATATGAGACTTAAAATAAGTTGGATAAAAAAAATATTCATTGGGTTTCAAAAAAATTAACAATTAAACTTTAAAAAAGCCTAAAATTAAGCTATTTTTGTCAATGGCAATTTACAGTATTTTATGGAAAAACCAAGCGTAGTACAACAAATTAAACTTAATAAAATAATCTATCCGGTTCTTATCGGATTGGGTGTCGTTGTCTACATGATTTATTCTGATATTAATTCGGATAAGTTGCTCCTTCAATCTTTTAATCAGCCTCTGGCAGAAAAATGGTATGACTATACTATTAGTGTAGATAATCAGCGTGTTGAGATAACGATTACCGATTCCTTGCTCTTGCATCTTGATTCTCTGAGTTTTCAGATTAATTATTGGTCAGGAAAATTAAATACTACCAAATTTCATCAGGATACTGTGCTTATTTATCAGATGGATAAAGTTTTATGTAATCTTGATTATCCAATGTATAGCATTTCCTGCTTTCCTCCAAATCGAATTATTTTTGAATTTCGTGAGCCTTTGAGAAATGTACTTAATGGGTTGAATATTAATTTTTTGGCTATCGTTTTTTTGATAGTTGCTGCGTTTATGATGATTATTCGCGATTTTGGTTACACCTGGCGTATAAAAGTGCTTACCGATAATCAGCTCGGATGGCGTAAATCTTTAAAAGTAATTTTGCTTTGGGAGTTTACATCGGCGCTTACTCCTTCGGCTATAGGTGGCAGTGCTGTGGCCATTTTATTTTTGAATAAAGAAGGAATCAGGCTTGGGCGAAGCACAGCTGTTGTGATGGCTTCAATTTTTTTGGATGAGATGTATTTTTTGGTTTTTGTTCCTTTGATGATTCTTTTGGTCGGGATGAAAGATTTGTTCTCTCTGGGTAGTTTTATTGGTGAGGGGGCTAGCATTTATAACGAGTTTTTTTATTTTGCACTGATTGGTTATCTCGTTATTTTTGTGTTTACCGCTTTTTTAGCCTACGGGCTATTTCTTAATCCGAGAGGCTTTAAATGGTTGTTGATAAAGGTTTTTCGCTTTAAATGGTTTCGACGATGGTTACAAGGGGCTGCAGAAACCGGAAACGAAATTATGGTTAGCTCTCGCGAATTGCGCAAAAAAAATTTCGCATTTTGGGCGAAAGCTTCATTGGGTACTTTTTTTTCTTGGACGGCAAGATATTGGATTGTCAATTTTTTACTTCTGGCTTTTTTTGTGGTCGATGAGCATTTGTTGATTTTTGCCAGGCAGCTTATTATGTGGATCATGATGCTCGTTAGTCCTACTCCGGGAGGGAGTGGTTTTTCTGAATATGTTTTTGCTACCTATCTTGGCGATTTTATTCCTAGTGGACTGGAAACTGCGCTTGCATTGCTCTGGCGTTTTATTACCTATTATCCGTATCTGTTTATCGGTGCTTTTTTGTTTCCGCGCTGGGTGAAAACTAAATTTGGAAAGTTTAAAAGGGCTTGATTAAAGTTTGGGATTCGATTATTACTTGCTCAAAAATTTTATATTTCGCAATAATCCTAGGTATTTGGTTCTTTTAACGGCCGATTTCTTGAACCATTCCTTAAAATTTTCTTCCGTCATGTTATTTGCTTTTTCGTTTGTTAACGCGAGAATTGCCGGGTGGGCTGAAAATGCTTCTTCGGCGGTGCTTTCCATACGCCAATTCCATGGACAAATATCCTGGCAAATATCGCACCCAAAAATATTGTCGATGAATTTGCCTTTGTATTCTTCTGGAATTTCGTTGCGATATTCTATGGTGAAATAAGATATACATTTACTTGCATCAACAGAATAGGCTGGTCCTATGGCTTTTGTGGGGCAGGCCAATATGCAGCGTTGGCAGGTGCCGCAAAAGTCTTCCATGGGTTGAGTATTATAATCGAGCTCTAAATCGCTTATTATTTCGGCCAGAAAATAGTAAGAGCCTTTTTTTGTGAGTAAATTACTGTTTTTTCCAATCCAGCCCAATCCCGCCTTTTGAGCCCATGCTTTTTCCATTACCGGCGCCGAATCTACAAATATTCTTCCATTTATTTCGCCTATATTTTCTCTCATATAGTTAAGTAGCAATCCGGCTTTTTCTTTTAGTACTTCATGATAGTCTTTTCCATAAGCGTATTTGGCAATTTTTAAGCTTTCATCAGACTGTTTTTCTTTTGGATAATAATTCATCAATAGCGATATAACTGATTTGGCTCCAGGCACTAAAAGGCTTGGATTTAATCGCAAATCAAAATAATTCGCCATGTAGTGCATTTCGCCATGAGCTTTTTTTTTAAGCCAGTGCTCTAGCCGTGAGGCTTCTTGTTCCAAATAGCCCGCTTTGGCAATTCCACAGTCCGAAAAGCCGAGACGTAGAGCCTCGGCTTTGATTATTTCCGAATATCTTTTTCTTAATAAATTGTGCATTATTCTTATAGAAAGCCAAGCTCTAGTTTAGCTACTTCCGACATCATATCTTTGTTCCATGCCGGGTCAAAAACTAATTGTACGTTTACTTTCTGCAATCCTTCTATGCCTCTGAGTTCTTGGTTTACATGGGCTACAAGCTGGTCGGCTACAGGGCAGTTTGGCGCTGTAAGAGTCATTTGCACATCGAGATTATTGTATTCGTCTATATCTATTTCGTAGATTAATCCCAAATCGTAAATATTTACGGGAATTTCAGGGTCGTATACATTTTTCAACACCCTTACCACTTCTGCTTCTAATTGCAGGTATGTGGGTTCGTTATCTTCTTGAAACATAGCTTTTCCTCCTGTTTTAATTTTGTTTGGCATCAAAGGCAATGGCATAGAGCTTCATTTGCTTGAGCATGGAAGCTAGTCCGTTGGCTCTTGTTGGCGATAAATTCTGACTTAGTCCTATTTTGTCTATAAAATACAAATCTGTTTCTTTTATTTCCTGGGGTTTTTTATTGTTTAATACCCTAATAAGCAACGAAATAATTCCTTTGGTAATAATGGCATCGCTATCTGCACTAAACGAAATGCTTCCATCTTTGCTGAGTGTTGCATGTAGCCATACTCTTGACTGACAACCATTTATTAAATATCGATTTGTTTTATAGGTTTCATCGATGGCTGGTGTGTCCGATGCTAAATCTATAAGATACTGATACTTATCTAGCCACTCTGCGTATATATCAAATTCTGCTATAATTTGGTCCTGAATTTCGTTGATTGTCATTATCTATTATTTTCGAATTAGTTAAACATTTGTTTTAGTTTTTGGAGTGCCGAAATTAACACATCTACCTCATCTTTCGTGTTGTATATAGCAAATGAAACTCTTATTGTTCCGGTAATTCCTAATTTTTTCATTAATGGTTGAGCACAATGGTGGCCTGTTCTTACGGCAATGCCCATTTTATCCAGAATCATTCCGGCATCCAGATTATGCACATTTTTTAAGGTAAAAGAAATTGCAGAAGCTTTTTGCGCTGCGGTGCCTATTATTTTCAAGCCTTCAATCTTTAGCATTTGCTCGGTTGCATAGCGCAGAATTTCTTGTTCGTGTGCTGCTATGTTTTTTAGTCCTATGTTGCTTATATATTTTATGGCTTCTGCAAGCGCTATGGCATCTACATAATTGCTGGTTCCGGCTTCGAATTTTAGCGGTATTTCGGCGTAGGTAGATTTTTGATATTCTACGTCATCAATCATGTCTCCGCCTCCCTGGTAGGGGGGTAATTTTTCCAGCCATTCTGTTTTTCCATATAATACGCCTATTCCTGTTGGACCATATATTTTATGTCCGGAAAATGCTAGAAATTCGCAATCCAATTCTTGAACATCAACCGGTATGTGTTGTACCGATTGTGCGGCATCTACTAAAACCGGAATATGGTATGCATGTGCCTGGGCTATCATTTCCTTTATGGGCACAATGGTTCCCAAACTATTAGATACATGTGTGAGAGATAGTATTTTGCATCTATCAGAGAGTAGCTCTCGATATTTATCTTGTAATATTTCGCCTTTTTCGTTGATGGGAATGATTTTGAGTTCTGCGCCTGTTTTTTGGCAAATCATTTGCCAGGGCACAAGGTTTGCATGATGCTCTAGCGCTGTTACAAGCACTTGGTCGCCTTTTTTTAAAAATCTATCTCCAAATGCATGGGCAATAAGATTTACAGAATCTGTTGTACCTTTGGTAAATATTATTTCTTTGTTGCTGGAAGCATTGATAAAGTGGGCCACCGTTTGGCGCGATTCCTCGTAGAATTGTGTGCTTTTTTCGCTCAAATAATGTACTCCGCGATGAATATTGGCGTTGTACTTGCGATACATTTCGCAAATTTTATCTATTACTACATTTGGCTTTTGGGTGGTAGCTCCATTATCCAGATAAACAAGAGTTTTTCCGTATACTTGTTGTTCAAGTATCGGAAAATCTCTTCTAATCCGGTTTATATCTAAATTCATTTTTATAGGCTTTATTTGGTGCCTAAATTAATAAAATTCTTATTTTGATGCATCAAATCTATGATGAAGAATTTTGTCTACATAGGCTTTTATTTCATCGTGCTGAATATCTTCTAAAATATCAGATGCAAAAGCAAACAATAGCAAACGGATGGCATTGTCTCTTGATATTCCGCGAGATTGCATAAAAAATATTGCTTCGGCATCTAGCTGTCCGGTGGTTGAACCATGAGAGCAGGCTACATCGTCGGCATAGATTTCTAGTTGAGGCTTGCTGCTCACTTTGGCTTGTTTGCTTAGCAATAGGTTTCTGTTCGATTGGTAGGCATTGGTTTTTTGTGCATTTCGTGCTACATTTACTTTTCCCAAAAAAACGGCAGTAGATTGATTATCCATAATACCCTTATAGTTTTGATTGCTAGTGCATTGCGGCTGAATGTGTTTTATTAGGATATAGTTATCAAAATGCTCTTTATCTTTTGGTATATATAAACCGTTGAATTTGGCGTCGCTGTTTTCGCCATCCATATCTAAAATACTGTTGTTGCGAATAAAGTTTCCGCCAAAGCTAAACGTATTTTGTTTGTAACCCGTATTGTCCGATTGGTAAATTTTTTGCGTATTGATTACAAAACTTTTTTGTGCTGTATCTTGGAAATTACTTTGCTCTAAATGAGCGTTTTCGGATACAAATATTTCGCAGCTGTTGTTTTCGAAAGTTCCAGTATGTAGCGATGCCTGAGAAACAATTAAATGTGCTTGGGCTTCTTTTTCCAGATATATAAAGTGATACAACTGTGCCAATAAACTTTTTTCAGGCGAACCGTTGATAAGGATTACATGAAATGGTTTTTCGATGAATTTGTTTGGTTTTACATATAGAAAAGCGCCGTCTTGGGGAGCCGAAAATGATAGGGCCGCAAAAAAACTTTCGTTATAAATTTTGGTTTTTCCACTATGTTCCTTGAAAATACGCTCTTCTTTGTTTTCTGATAAGGGGCCAAAAATGCATTCATCATTATTTGCCGTATTGCTTAAATGTGCCTGAAAAAATCCGTTATAGAATACCAGCTGATAGCCATTAACCGAGAGTAAATTTAATTGGGAAAGGTCATTTGCTTCAAGTTTTGAATATGTGGCGTTTGAATATTCTTTTTCTAATAACTCATTAATATCTGTGTTTTTCCAAAGTTCGGTTTTGCGTGTCGGAATGCTCTGGTTCGCAATTGCGTGCTTAATTTCATCTTTTAGGCTTTCCGGCTGATGTATTTTAGATCCGCTTTGTGCCAAAAGAAGCAATTCGTCTTTTTTGGTGATTGTTTTTTCCATTTTTTGCTTTTTTAGGCGTCTACATTTTCTTTTTTGATCCAGTCGTAACCTTTTTCCTCTAATTCCAATGCCAGTTCTTTACCTCCTGATTTTACAATTCTTCCTTTGTATAAGACGTGCACTACATCCGGAACTATATAATCCAGTAAACGCTGGTAGTGCGTAATTACAATGGTGGCATTATCTTTAGATTTGAGTTTATTTACTCCATTAGCTACTATGCGTAAAGCATCAATATCCAAACCCGAGTCGGTTTCGTCTAAAATTGATAGTTTGGGTTCGAGCATAGCCATTTGGAATATTTCGTTTTTCTTTTTCTCTCCTCCCGAAAAACCTACATTAACTGCCCTTCCTGCAAGATTTTCGTTTAATTCTACCATCGCTTTTTTCTCGTTCATGTATTTTAAAAATTCAGCGCCTTTAAGTGGGACTAATCCCCTATGTTTGCGAATTTCTTCTAATGCTGCTTTGAGAAAATTTGTAATGGATACACCCGGAATCTCTACAGGATATTGGAATGCTAAAAACAATCCTTCGCGCGCCCGCTCTTCAGGAGCCATTTCAAGTAAATTTTTTCCATTGAACAAAATTTCGCCCTCTGTTACTTCAAATATTTCTCTTCCCGCTAAAACAGATGCTAATGTACTTTTTCCTGAGCCGTTAGGACCCATGATTGCATGCACTTCGCCTGGTTTTATTTCCAGATTTATTCCTTTTAATATTTCGTTGCCTTCTATGGTGGCTTTTAAATTTTTTATGCTTAACATTTTATCTTTTAGTTTACTATTTTCGATTATTTAATGTAATTATTGAGTTCAGTCTAAAAAGATTGAAAAAATGATTATACCCCCGCCAGCGTTTTCTTAATTGACTTATAAACTGTTTAGTACAGTTACAGCATTTAATAAAAATCAACGCTGGCAGGGTTTTTAGACTAGACTCATTATTTATCCAACACTTCCTTCCATGCTTAATGCCAGTAACTTTTGTGCTTCTACTGCAAATTCCATTGGTAACTGGTTGAGTACTTCTTTAGCAAATCCGTTTACTATCAAACTTACTGCATTCTCTGTATCAAGGCCGCGCTGGTTTAGGTAAAATATCTGATCTTCGGCAATTTTAGACGTTGTAGCCTCGTGCTCTACCGTGGCGCTTGGATTATCTACATCAATATACGGGAATGTATGTGCTCCGCACTTATCGCCAATCAGCAGGCTATCGCATTGTGAGAAATTTCTGGCATTCTCGGCTTTGGGATTTATTTTAACCAAACCGCGATAAGTATTGTTGCTTTTACCCATACTTATACCTTTGGATATGATAGTACTTTTGGTGTTTTTGCCTAAATGTATCATTTTCGTTCCGGTATCGGCTTGTTGATGATTTTTTGTAACTGCTACCGAGTAAAATTCGGCTATGGAATAATCGCCCTTAAGAATAGTACTTGGGTATTTCCATGTTACTGCGGAACCTGTTTCTACCTGAGTCCATGATATTTTTGAATAATCTCCTTTACATAAGCCTCTTTTGGTAACAAAATTATAGATACCGCCTTTGCCTTCTTTGTCTCCGGGATACCAATTTTGAACTGTAGAGTATTTAACCTCTGCGCCTTTTAAAGCAACTATTTCAACAACTGCAGCATGTAGTTGATTTTCATCTCGCTGGGGTGCAGTGCACCCTTCCAGATAGCTTACGTAACTGCCTTCGTCGGCAACAATTAATGTGCGTTCAAATTGGCCTGTATTTCCTTGATTTATACGAAAATAGGTAGAAAGTTCCACTGGACATCGAACTCCTTTGGGAATATAGGCAAAAGAACCGTCTGAGAACACTGCAGAGTTTAGTGCTGCATAAAAATTATCTCCCACCGGAACTACGCTGCTTAGGTATTGTTGAACCAAAGCCGGATGCTCTCTTATAGCTTCGCTTATACTGCAAAAGATAATACCTAGTTTGTGTAGTTCTTTGCGAAATGTGGTATGTACAGAAGCACTGTCAAAAACTACATCTACTGCCACACCTGCAAGCATTTTTTGCTCTTCGAGCGGAATGCCAAGTTTATTAAAGGTTTCTATTAATTCTGGGTCTACCTCGTCTAAACTATTGAATTTTGGCAGGTTTTTGGGTGCCGAATAGTAACTGATTTCCTGAAAATCGGGTTTTTCGTATTTTAGAAGGGCCCAATTTGGTTCTTCCATTTCCAGCCATTTTTTATAGGCACTTAAGCGGTATTCGGTCATAAATGCGGGTTCTCCTTTTTTCTCGGATAGAGCCCTTATTACATCTTCGTTTAATCCTTTTGGAAATGTTTCCGATTCTATGTTGGTTATAAAACCTGCTTCATATTCTTTGCTGGCAAGTTCGTCTATGAGTATATCGTTATCACTTTTCATAAGCTTAGAATTATATTTGTATTGCGCTTTATTAATCTTATTTAGATTTAATCTAAATTAAGTGCAAAAATAAAAAACTATTCCACAATTTTCTAATTTTCCACCCTATTTTAAATGATTTTAACGATGCTAGATAATAAGAAGCTTACACCTCTTTCTGCGATTGGTGAATTTGGGTTAATTAAGCGTATACAGGAAAAAGTTACTATTCAACAAATTTCCACACATAAAGCCATTGGCGATGATGCCGCCGTTTTGGAATTTATAGGAAAACAGATTTTGCTTACCACTGATATGCTTACTGAAAATGTCCATTTTAATCTGATGTATACTCCGCTCAAACATCTTGGTTATAAATCGGTGATTGTGAATCTTTCGGATATTTGCGCCATGAATGGAACCCCTTCGCAAATTACTGTTTCGCTGGCTGTTTCTAATAGATTTTCGGTGGAAGCAATCGACGAGCTTTACGAAGGTATTTTGTTAGCTTGCGAAAATTATGGCGTAGACCTGGTTGGTGGAGATACTACATCTTCGCAATCGGGCTTGATTATTAGCATTACTGCAATTGGCCATGCCAATGCCGACGATGTGGTATATAGGAATTCGGCACAAAAAGGCGATTTGGTTTGCGTTACCGGCGATTTAGGTGCTGCATATATGGGGCTACAATTGCTGGAGCGGGAAAAGGAAATTTATAAGGCAAATCCCGGAATACAGCCCGATTTGCAAGGAAATGATTATATTCTTAAGCGACAGTTAAAGCCAGAGGCCCGATTGGATATAGTGGAGTTAATGCATAGTTTGAAGCTAAAACCTACTGCCATGATTGATATTTCTGATGGTTTGTCGTCTGAGATTATGCATATTGGATTAGATTCCGGCTTAGGGGCTAAAATTTATGAAGCTAAAATTCCTATTGCCGAAGAAACTTTAAAAATGGCTGTAGAACTGAATATTGATCCTACAATTAGCGCTATGAGTGGTGGTGAAGACTATGAATTATTGTTTACCATCAGGCCAGAGGATTATGAGAAAATTAAAAATCTCCCCGATTTTACTGTAATTGGTACAATGACAGATGTTTCCGATGGGTTTAAATTGCTTACCCGCGATGGCTCAACAGTACAAATTACATCTCAGGGATATAATGCTTTTTTGGAGCAGTCTTAATTCTTCTTTCTATTTATCGCGTTTTTATTATTTTTGTTGTATGAATAAACGTATCGACGATTATATACACAAAGGAAGAAGACAGCGTTTGGTTGAAATTATCAAGCTTAAAGGAATTAAGGATGTGAACGTGTTGAATGCAATCGGAAAAATTCCACGTCATTTGTTTATTGAAGAGTACCTGGAGCATAGGGCTTATGAAGATGAGGCTTTACCTATAGGTGCGTCTCAAACTATTTCGCAACCTTATACAGTGGCATTTCAAACGCAACTCCTGGAGATTTCTTTTATGGATAAAGTGCTCGAAGTTGGAACAGGCTCTGGTTATCAGGCTTGTGTGCTTTCTGAGATGGGAGCAAGGGTGTTTTCTATCGAGCGCCAAAAAGAGCTTTACGCTCATTTAGTTCATTTTTTGCCCGATTTGGGCTACAGCAATATTCGCTGTTTTTATGGGGATGGATATAAGGGCTTGCCAACTTATGGCCCTTTCGATGCCATTATTATTACCGCCGGAGCACCCGAAATTCCTACCGATTTGCTAACACAGCTTAAGCTTGGGGGGAGGTTGGTTTGTCCGGTGGGGGATAAAAAGCTCCAAAAAATGATTCGCATTATTCGTCGCTCTGATGCCGAATTTGAAACTGAGACATTCGGTGATTTTCTTTTTGTTCCACTACTTAAAGGTATAAATTAAATGCTTAAAGTTAAAAAATTTGTCTTTAATTACTTACAGGAAAATACGTTTGTCCTATATGCAGAAAATGGCGATGCTGCTATCGTTGACCCAGGATGTAATTCAATGGCCGAAGAGCAATTATTGCAGTATTTCATTGATGATAATAATTTAAATCCTAAATATTTGGTTAATACCCATGGCCATTTTGATCATATTCTGGGAAATGCATTCGTAATGAGTTTTTATACTCCCGAATTTGTGGCGCATCAGGATGACATGTTTTTGCTAGAGAATCTTGTTGAAAGTGCTCATTATTATAATGTACCAGCTGTTGCTTCTCCGAAACCTGATAGGTTTTTGCTGCATGGTGAGAGGCTTACGCTTGGCGATGACTTTATCGAAATTTTGCATTTACCGGGTCATTCTCCCGGAAGTGTTGGGCTTTATTCACCTTCGTCGGCATTCATTGTTGTGGGCGATGTGTTGTTTAAGGGCAGCATCGGTCGCACTGATTTACCCATGGGGAATTATGACACTTTAATGAACAGTATCAATAATACCCTTTTTGCCTTACCGCACGATACGGTGGTTTATCCTGGGCATGGTCCGGCTACATCTTTAGGAATTGAGTTTAAAACTAATCCGTTTTTGATTTAATGCTAATCTGGTAATAATTCTGCTTTACCTTGATTTGTGCGATAGTCTTCGATTAGATTTTGAACGCTTGTGCTTTTCATGTAGTTTAGCATTAGCTCATTCAGGGTTTTCCAAAAGCTTATGGATAAACAGGTATCTGCATGTTCGCACTTGGAATAAGGATTTAGGCATTCGTTTACACAGAGGCATGTTTCGAAAGCACTTAATACATCAAAAAGACTTATTTCTTTGGCCGTTTTGGTAAGAATATAGCCACTTTTCTTTCCTTTTACCGTAGTTATTAATCCGGCAATTCTAAGGGCGTTAATAATATGGTCGAGATATTTAACCGAAATGTTTTGGTTTTCTGCTATTTCTTTTTGGTAAATTCCCCTGTTTTCTGCAAGGGCTATTTCCAGAATGGTTCTTACTCCGTATCTCGATTTGCTGTTAAACTTCATGTTATGGGTAGTTTAGGTTGATACAAAAGTAAGATTTTTTAGTTCTTCTTCAAAAAATAAATCATGAGTTCAGTCTAAAAAGATTGAAAAAATGATTATACCCCTGCCAGCGTT
>DYOH01000105.1 GCA_020720625.1 Acetofilamentum sp.
CATCTTTTGAACGGCTGGTAAAACTCTCTCTTTCAAGTTCATAATCGATATTTTTTATTAATTTTACACGATAATTGACATTTTTTAATACATTTAAGACAACCCCTATATACTCCTCTAAGGTAAAAACAATTGCTATGATTTACAATACTTCAATGAACTTTTTTCCTTTAATTTTCAATAATTTATTTACTTTGCTTAACTAAACGACATTGAACTAATAGTTGTAATTTCGCTACTTTTAGTGGTATTTCGGCAATCAGTTGTTGTATTTTGGCGTTTAAATAATAAAGCCACATTTTTGAATTAGCTTCTTACTATTTGCTATCGTTAGTAGTATTAAAAAACGCAATTGTATTACTTAAATGCTCAGCCTGATTTTTTAATTCCTTGCTGGATAATGACATATTTTCGGATGTTTCAATATTTGCTGAAGCCACATCACTTAATTCCAGAACTGCCGAATTTATTTGTGTAATAGCCGATTGTTGTTCTATATTCATATCTGACATGCGCTTTACCAAACGCCCGGAATTTTGTACACGATTTACGATGTCCGAAAAATGCTGCTTGGATTGGGCTGAAATTTTTAGACTCTTATCAATTAGTTCATTAATACCAATGGCAGCAAACTGACTGTTTTCGGCTAATTTTCGAATTTCAGCAGCAACAACAGCAAATCCTCCGCCATTTTCGCCTGAACGGGCTGCTTCTATTGCTGCATTTATGGCTAAAATATCAGTTTTTTTGGATATATCGTTGATAATAACAATTTTTTTCACGATAAGATTTAACAAGGCAATCATCTCGTTTTCTTCTTGTTGCTGTTTTAGAATGCCATTTTCTGACTCTACAGCTTCTTTGTTTGCCATTTGGGCGTGTTCTACATTTTCGCTAATTCGCATAAGAATATGGCTCAATGATGAATTTATTTCTTCAATGGCAGCGGCTTGCTTGTTTGCTCCTTCTGCTATAATTGCAGCATTAGAAGAAATTCTGGAACTACCTTGCTTTATGAAATGTACTTCGGTTTTAATACCTTCTACCATTTGATTTAATTTTTGAAGCATTAGTTGAAAATTGGCTGTAAGTTTTCCAATTTCACCTTTTTGGTTTGATTCGAGTGGAATAATCAGATTACCTTTTGAGAGTTTGTAGGTAGATTCGGTTAATCGCAACAATGGTTTTAGTTCTTTTCCCACAACATATATAATTATCCATATCACCAAAAGCATAACCAGAAGACCAACAACTATCTGCCAAAGTAATAGGCTATTGGCATTGGCCATTATTACCTTTTTAGGTAGTTTTGCTTCGAATAACCAAACTTGTTCTATCCCATGAAAAAAAATTGGAGAAATGTAGACAACTGTATCATTAAGCTCTTGATAGATAGGCTTATGCAGTGAGAAAGCATCATGGAGCTTATTCCATTCATTTATTGATAGTTCCGATAAATTTACACCAATTAGAGCATCCGAATCAGAATGTGCTGCTATTTCGCCGGTATGGGAAATTAGGCGCAGAACAGCTTTGCCATTGTATAGGTTATTCTTAAGTTTAGTAGTTAATTGTTGAATAAAATCAGTATTATAATCTACTTCGTAAATTCCTAGAAACTGATTGTTTTCGATAATCGGTACACTTAAGCTAACAATTAGATATTCAACATCTTTAATGGTATAAAAATCCACAAATATATATGGTTTGAGTGTTTCCTTTGGCACATCGTACCATTCCCTTCCAAATTCGGCTTCATCCTCCCAGCTGATATTGGAATCATCGTACATTATGCTGTCACTATCGCGATACCAGTAAAAAGTGAATCTTCCGTCGTTGTAATAGCCCGGCACATTTTTATATTGATTGTCGAGATTGTCGAACATTGCAGGCTCCCAAGCGGTGCAAACACCAAAATAAGAAGGATTTAACAGCATTTGCATTTGAAACATCGAGACCAAAAATTCGCGATTAATGCCCTCAACTTTTCGTAGTTCCTTCAGATTTTTGATGGATAAATCAATCTGCCTGTAGGTTAAATCAAATTCATTACTGATATTTTCGACCACAGCATTTACATTAAAAATGAGATTTTCCCGGGCTTTCAATTTTTCTGTTTTTCGGCTATGAATGATAAAAACCCCCATAATTCCGGTCATAATAAACAGAAAAAGAATAGCGATAAAAAATGCCAGTCGATACTTTAGCGAGCCAGAAATATATTTAAGCATGGACATACTTTTAGCCAATGTTATTACCAAATGTGGCAACCAATATACAAACTTTTGTAATGTCTAAGTATAAAAAAAATAAGAAAACAGAATTATATGTTAGAGAACATGATAATGAAAGGTTAGTTACTTGATGATGAAGCTAAAATGATATATTTATAAATCTGCAATTTGCTCATAGCTCAAACCTGTTGCCTGCATGATTAGTTCTATAGATTCTCCGTACTTTTTCATGGTGGCCGCCAATTTTCGTTTAGCTTCCATTTCGGCGATAATGGCTTCTTCTTTGCGGATTCGTTCAAATTCGGCCTTTGCTTCGGCTTCTTCCCTTTGTATGCGCTCAAATTCAGCCTTTGCTTCGGCTTCTTCCCTTTGTATGCGCTCAAATTCAGCCTTTGCTTCGGCTTCTTCCCTTTGTATGCGCTCAAATTCAGCCTTTGCTTCGGCTTCTTCCCTTTGTATGCGCTCAAATTCAGCCTTTGCTTCGGCTTCTTCTCTTTGTATACGCTCAGATTCGGCCATTGCTTCGGCTTCTTCCCTTTGTATGCGCTCAAATTCAGCCTTTGCTTCGGCTTCTTCTCTTTGTATACGCTCAGATTCGGCCTTCGCTTCGGCAAGTTCTCTGAGATTTACCATCTTTTCGATGTAGTTTTCGTAATCCATTTCTACATCTACAGATGTATTTACCTTATTATCCTGGGTTGCAGCTTGCAATCGACGAAAAATTCTGTCCAGAATTTTATGCTTTTTTACAAGTATTTCGTCATCCGGAATTTCGATAAACCTGTCTTTTGGACTTTTTCTGAACCAAGGTGCAAAAATACTGAGTACATACATTAGCTCCTCTTTAAAATCGTGAGGCAAAAGCTCAGTTTGGATAAACCAGGAATCGTGATTAAATAATTCTACCATAGCATCGCGCGCTCCTTGGTAGGGGGTATTTTCTAATTCGTTAAAATAGATGCCTTTACGGCCCAATACTGCGGGTAAATCATTGTTGAAAATTTCTTCAATAATGTAGATAGTTTTTATGGGCAAATATTTTTCGTCGGAACCAACAGCACTTTTTTTACGGTATTTATCTGATAAATAGTTTCGAAACCGACCAATTTCGGGTGCCAATGGCGATTTTTGTACTTCTATAATTACTTTTTCGGTAGTGAAACCTCCATCGGAGGCAAGTGTTTTTATAATGGCTACATAATCCTGTCGAATCATTCCAATTTGAGAATATTTTAATTTTAGCTCAATGTCTGATGATTCCTGGGGAGCCGGAGTTAATTCGAGTATCTCTTTTTTAATAATGGCATGAATCAACATTTTGGCAATTTCCAAATCTTCGAGCAAGTATTTAAAAACGGAATCAAACAGAGGATTTAATACTTTCATAACCGCATTTGTTTTTGCAAAGATACTATATTTTTTAAAAATAATCCATTGGATAAATGAGTATTCTATGATTTTGAACAATCAATATTCCTTTTGCAGCATTAAATTTATGAGCAAATATGGATATGGATTCTAAATTAGGTCTAAAAAATAAAAAGTAATTGGAGTAATGGTTTATGTTCGTATTTTTGCGAACATGAAATTCAAAAATTTACATTTGCATAGCCCCACCAAAGAACATGAACAATTGGCCTTAATTGCCAAAGCAGTGTCGCATCTGGTACGCCTTTATGTGCTAAATTTTTTGTCGAAGCAAGCATGTTGCTACAGTGGAAATTTAACCGAACTACTGCCCATTGCAAAATCTACTCTATCACAGCATTTAAAAGAGCTAAAAAAAGCAGGTTTGATAAAGGGTGAGTTACAAACACCCAGAATAAAATATTGTATCAATCAAGAGAATTGGGCATTGGCTCAAAAGCTGTTTAAGGAATTTTTTGAATCCTAAAAAAATTGCATTTGATGTTCGTATTATTACGAACATCTTGCAGATGATATTATAATTTAAAATGAAAAGTATGAAAGTATTGATTTTATGTACAGGAAATAGTTGTCGCAGCCAGATGGCACAAGGATATTTGCAGCATTTTGCACCCGAAATTGCAGTTGCATCAGCAGGCACAGAAGCCTCGGGTCAGCTGAATCCTGTTGCAGTAAAGGTAATGGCCGAAGATGGCATCGATATAAGCCATCATACATCCGATTCTGTTGAAAAATATTTGTATGATGAATGGGATTATGTAATTACCGTTTGCGGAGGTGCCAATGAAAAATGTCCGGTTTTTTTGGGAAAAGTAAAGCATCGATTGCATATTGGATTTGATGATCCTTCGCATGCTGTGGGGACAGAAGAGTTTATCATGAGCGAATATTATCGTGTTAGAGCCGAAATAAAAACTACATTTTACGATTTGTACGAGCAAAGCATTAAATATTCGGTAAAATGAAAAAAAAGCTAACTTTTTTAGACCAGTATTTAAGTTTTTGGATTATTCTGGCGATGGTTTTAGGTGTGGGGATGGGCTATTTTTTTCCATCTGTAAATAATTTCTGGAATAGCATGAACCATGGCACCACCAATATACCTATCGCCATTGGGCTTATTGTGATGATGTATCCTCCATTGGCAAAAGTTAAATACGAAGAATTGCGCGATGTTTTCACACACCGCAAAGTGCTGCTGCTCTCTTTGCTTCAAAATTGGATTATTGGACCTTTATTAATGTTTATTTTGGCTATTGTGTTTCTGCACGATTACCCACACTATATGACGGGCTTAATACTCATTGGCCTGGCGCGATGTATTGCGATGGTAATTGTATGGAATGATCTTGCGGAGGGTGATACAGAATATGCAGCTGGTTTGGTTGCCTTTAACAGCATTTTTCAGGTTTTGTTTTTTTCGGTATATGCCTGGTTTTTTATTAGTATTTTGCCAGCCTATTTTGGATTACAAACCAGCGAAATAGAAATAACCATGGGCGAAATTGCCCAAAGTGTATTTATTTACTTGGGTATTCCGTTTATTGCCGGATTTTTGACCCGATATTTATTGTTGAAGTTTAAATCCAAAGCGTGGTACCATTCAAAGTTTATACCCAAAATAAGTCCGTTTACTTTACTGGCCTTGTTGTTTACCATAGTAGTGATGTTTTCGCTGAAAGGAGATTACATTGTAAGACTTCCGTTTGATGTGGTTAGGGTGGCCATTCCTTTGGTAATCTATTTTGTTTTGATGTTTTTTAGTTCATTTTATTTAAGTAAAAGAGCCGGAACAGATTACCCCAAAACTACAACTTTGTCGTTTACGGCTGCCAGCAATAATTTTGAGTTGGCCATTGCCGTTGCCATAGCTGTTTTTGGTATTAATTCGGGCGAGGCCTTTGCTGCCGTAATAGGCCCATTAATCGAAGTGCCAGTGCTGATTCTTCTGGTAAGGGTAGCGCTGCGATTAAAAGCTCAGTTTAAGCCATCCAAATAGCTATTTGTATAAACAATCTAATGAAATTTTGTGGGTGAGAAAAAAAGCTTTCCAGTGGAAATTTAAAATACCAAGGGAAAGCTTTTTTTAAAAAAAATAGGAGAAACTATTTAGCCAGAGATTGAAGAATGAATGGCTTGATATCTGTATTGTCAATTCTTTTTGCAAACTTTTCTGCACCGGCGCCAATGGCATAAACGCCCACCGGAGTTCCTGTATGCGAGCCGGTTGTCCAGCCAATACCGGCCATTTTGTTGATTGCATCAACAGCAAAAGCTGCAGAATAAGCATAATCGCCTTTGCTTAACACTTCTTCTGGAAGCTCAATTCCGGTATAATTTTTCACAAAAACTTTGCTTTCTTGGGCATCCTTCGTTTTTAAACTGTCAATTAGAGCATCCACAGACAATTTCTGCTGAGCAAGTTTATAACTGTAATTATAATATTTCGTTTCGCGATATCCCCAGCCTAATCCCCCGGTTTCGTGGTCGGCTGTAATGATAATAAGTGTTTCGTTTGGATATTTTTTGTAAAAATCGAGTGCCACCTTAATTGCATTATCAAAATCGATTACTTCGTGAATCATAGCCATAGCATCGTTGCTATGCGAAGACCAGTCTATCTTACCGCCTTCGAGCATAAAGAAAAAACCATTTTTATTAAAAAGTTTATCAATACCCATTTGAAGCATTTCGCTAAGGGTAAATTGCGCTTTTTTCGGATCCATTACGTTATAAAGCGCATCGGAAGTGCCATAAACACTAGTATCACAAACAAAAACTTTTGCAGCATTTTTTATTAAAGCTTTTTGATTCTGATTTGCGACCAAAGTATATCCCGAAGTAACGATATCGTTAATAAGTACTTTACGCGCAGAATCGGGGTTTAGTTTGTTATTGGTGATTACACCACCGCCGGCAAAATATTCGAAGCCTGAGGCTGTCATGTCTTTCACCAAATCGTCGTACATACCTCTGTGCGCTCTATGTCCGAAAAACGATGCAGGCGTAGCATGATTAATTCCAACCGATGTAATAATTCCTATGGGATATTTCTTATTTTGCATAACCTCTGCCACCGAAACCAGATTGCGGGTTTTAGAAGAATCCATGCCAATAACCCCACTTTTAGTTTTTTCGCCACAGGCAATGGCAGTGCCGCCAGCACCAGAATCGGTAATCACACCCGGATCAACTGTACTTGTGGTCATTAAACCAAAATGCGGCAAACTAAGAATGCTTAATTCCTGACCACCGATTTGTTTTTGGTACTCGTTGGCAAGGTATACCTGATTAATGCCCATTCCGTCGCCTATCAGAAGAAAAACATATTTTGCTTTTGCTGGCTGAGTGCCATGAAATTTGCTTTGAAAAGAAGGGAAAACAAGTATGGCCATTAGCACCAAAGTAATCATCAAAATCTTTCTCATTTTTTCTACTTTTTTATGAATTTACAAAGAAAAAGGCTTTTTTAGGTTTCTGCAAATTAAGTTTACGTAAAGTTGGATTTGAAGGGAATATGTATAAAACTTAAAAAATGTTAAACCGGGATATGCCCAATAAAAACGCAACACGGCATTATTCAATGTATTGACATATACTGGCAATGCCGTTAAACTATGTTAAAACAACATGAATTAACTTTTATCAGCTGTCCATTTTTCTTTCTTTTGTGCAAAATAGAAAGAGATGGACATAAAAGTTGAAAACCTTAGTAAACTCTATGGCAGCCAAAAAGCTGTGGACGATATAAGCTTCGTGGTAAAAACAGGAGAGATTCTGGGATTTTTGGGTCCCAATGGAGCCGGAAAGACTACTACCATGAAAGCCATAACCACTTTTTTAAAGCCGGATTCAGGTAAGATATTTATTGGCAACATTAATGCAATAGATTCTCCGCAAGAAGTGAAGAAAAAAATAGGCTATTTGCCGGAAAACAATCCACTATATTCCGATATGGCAGTGATTGACTATCTGCGATTTGTTGCTGCCCTTAACGGGGTTGCAAAACAAAAAATAGACGAAAGAGTTTTGGAGATGGTAAATGTTTGTGGCTTAAAAGGCGAAAAACATAAGAAAATTGAAGAATTATCTAAAGGATATCAACAAAGGGTTGGTTTGGCGCAGGCATTGATTCACGACCCTGAAATACTCGTTCTCGACGAACCTACCACCGGCTTGGATCCCAATCAGATAATAGAAATCAGGGAATTAATAAAGCGCATTGGACGAAGCAAAACTGTTATTTTAAGCTCCCACATTTTGGCCGAGGTAGAAGCCACATGCGACAGAATAATGATTATAAACAAGGGTAAAATTGTGGCCAATGGAACTGCCGCTGAATTACGCAAACATTCTCAAGGCAACGATTTGATTATTGCTGAGATTGAAGGAAATGTATCGCGCGACCAATTTTACACTGCATTAGCAGAATTACCTCATGTGGAAATGGTTGACTTTTTATCGGATTCGGGCAATAAATTTGAAATTCAGAGCACTAATATGAGTGCTACGAAGCACGATATTTTTGACCTCTGTGTTAAAAATAAGTGGTATTTGGTGCAATTAACGCCTATTGAAACAAAACTGGAAGATATTTTCAGAGAACTAACTTTAAATTAATGAAATTATGGATAAAGCTTGGATTATAGCCCGGCGTGAATTGGCTTCGTTCTTTGATTCGCTTATGGCTTATATTTTACTCATATTATTTTTAGGTTTTAGCGGACTTTTTACCTGGATTTTAGGTTCCGATGTATTTTTTATTAATCAGGCCAGTTTACAGGCTTTTTTCTCTGTAGCTTATTGGTCTTTGTTCTTCTTTATTCCGGCATTAACTATGCGTTTGCTTGCCGAAGAAAACAAATCGGGTACCATTGAATTGTTGTTAACTCGTCCAATTAGCGACTGGCAAGTGATTAACGGAAAATTTATGGGCACATTATTGCTCATTATCATTGCGTTGGCCTTTACCATCCCTTATTACATTACAGTAGCAAATATCGGAAATATTGATCATGGATCTGTTATTTCGGGCTATTTGGGCTTAATTCTTATGAGTGCTGCCTACATTAGCATTGGACTATTTGCCAGCAGCATTAGCAATAATCAAATAGTAGGATTTTTACTCTCTTTAAGTATAGGCATTCTATTTCATATTATTTTTGGGGTATTAGCCGGCTCTTTCAATGGTTGGCTTTCGCATGTTTTTAACTATCTTAGTTTGTCGAATCATTTCGAATCCATGGCAAGAGGCGTTATTGACACCCGCGATATTATCTATTTTCTATCGATAATTTTTATCGGATTAATATCCACAGAAGCTGTTTTAAAAAGAAAACGCATGTAGTTTAGTATTCATAAAATGCAAAAGATGAACAAGAATAAAATATTTATTTCCTTAGCACTTATTATCAGCATAATAGCTTTAATCAATTTGCTCAACGAAAAACTGCATCTAAGGGCAGATTTTACAGCCGATAAACGCTATACCTTAAGCGAAGCAACAAAACGAATTTTGAGCGAATTAAGCGAACCGGTAACTGTAACGGCCTATTTTTCGGAAAATTTGCCACCCGATATTGCCAAAACAACCACCGATTTTAAGGATTTACTGGCCGAATACCATAATATATCTTCAGGAATGCTGGCCTTTGAGTTTATTAACCCAAATAAAGACGAACAAACAGAAGCACAAGCAGCCAATGCCGGAGTACAGCCGGTATTAATAAATGTGCGCGAAAAAAACGAGGCCAAACAGCAACGTGCCTACATGGGGGCCGTAATTCAGTTTCAGAATAGAAAAGAAATAATTCCGTTTATTGAGCCAGGTGCTGCCATGGAATACAGTTTGTCGAGCAATATTAAAAGACTTACAGGTGTTTCGAAAGCAAAAGTTGGCATTATTCAAGGCTTTGGAAGTCCAAGTTTGCAACAAATGTCGGCGGTAATGAATTCACTTTCGGTGCTTTACGATGTTTCGGGCATTTACCCAAACGATAGTACCTACGAGTTTAACAACTACAAAACTATTGCCGTAATTGGACCCAAAGATAGTTTACCTGCATTTTTTCTGGAGCAATTAAATAAGTATCTATCCGAAGGTGGAAATCTATTTGTGGCTTACGATCATGTTGTTGGCGAATTGCAAAACAATCCTCCAATGGGACGAAGCATAAGTACAGGTCTGGAAGGCTGGTTAATGAAAAAGGGCATTACCATTGAGAATAATATTTTGATAGATGCACAATGCGGCACTGTGAGTGTTCAGCAGAGCAATTTTCCGTTTCCGGTGCAAATGCAATTTCCCTACTTGCCTATTATCAGCAATTTTGCCGATCATCCTATTACCAAGGGTTTAGAATCGGTAATTATGCAATTTGCCAGTAGCCTGAATCATACCGGTGGAAGTAATGCTGATTTTACACCACTGGCCTTTACGAGCCAGAATACGGGGACTCAGAATCTACCTTCATTTTTCGACATAAACAAAGAATGGACCGAGGCCGATTTTCCGCTGGCAGAAATACCGGTAATGGGGCTACTCGAAGGAAAACTTATGGGAGAGGCATTTTCGCGCATAATTGTGGCTTCTGATGGCGATTTTCCGCTGGTACAGGCGCAAGGTGCCGAAATGTCGGACAATGTAAGTTTAATGACCAATGCCATAGATTTTTTGAGCGATGATACCGGTTTAATAGACCTTCGTACCAAAGGAGTTAGCTCCCGACCTATTGACCAAATGGAAGATTCGACAAAAGCTCTGCTAAAATGGCTCAACTTTCTGCTGCCCATTGTTCTAATTATTGTTTACGGATTTATCCGATTTAATCTCAATAGAAATAAACGAATAAAAAGAATGGAGGAAAACTATGTTCGATAAACTTTCTATAAAGCAATTTGCCTATATTTTTCTGGCACTTTTGCTTATTACTATAATCTATTTTTTCATTCCGGCTACAAACAAGCAAAGCAGCTTTAACAAGGATATTATTGATTTAGATAGCAGCAAGATAAGCAGCATAGAATATTATAAACAAAGCAATAATTTACAAAGAATTGAACTTAGCAAAACCGACGATGCATGGATTGCCAAACAAGGAAGCCTGGAAGTTATTGCCGATAAAAAATCGGTAGAAAACCTGATTAACCAAATTCTGGCAATTAAGCCATTGCGTTTAGTGGCCAAAGACCAGGCACAATGGGAAAAATTCGAAGTTACACAAAATATGGGTACCCGATTAATTCTCAAACAAGGAAAGAAAATTGTGCTCGATTTGATAGTTGGAAAATTTTCTGTAGAACAATCATCAAATCCATATAGTCAGCAACCCGAAGTATTTAGTCATATCCGATTGGCCAACGAAAATGAAGTGTTTGTGGTGTCCGGATTTTTGTCTATGATATTTACCGACGATATTAACAGTTATAGAGACAGAACGCTTTTGAATATAGGAGATAAAGAGATTACTTCTGTTGAATTTTCGCATGAAAATCAAGGTTTTATGGCTAATAAATCGGATAATGTTTGGAAAATTGACAATTTGATGGCTGATTCCTTGAAAATGCAGCAATGGATTGACGAGATTAGTTACCTGAGTAGTTCAAATTTTGTAAATCAAAGCGATATCAGTTTGGTTAAGGCCTCCTGGACTTTAACATTGGGTACTTCGGATAATCAGATATATGAATTACAAGGATTTAAGGCTGATAGTGTTTTAAATTATTATGTAAAATCAAGTGTAAATAAACAAAATCTATTTTCTGATAAGGATTTAAGTATTCTTAAATCTGTACTTATAGATAGAGATAGTTTACTTGCAGAGAGCAAATAAGAATATGAAAAGTTAAATGTGTTGATGCATGAATTATGAGCATTATAGGCATCAACACATTTTCTAATTTAAATCAGTATTATTCGATACGCTCCTTGGTAAACCTGCCTAAGTCAAAGCTTAATTGTTTTTCAAAAGCATCTGTGCGTTCCAAACAATTCTCCTTTTTGCAGTGCTTACAGTATTTTTTAAAGCATTCGTCGGTGTGCAAATTAAAAACAATATCTTCGGAAAAGTTTGCCATTAATAAGCTTCTCAGTTTTTCTCCTTCTTTGTGTGCTTCAGATAAATACATATTCCAAGGCAATACCAGATCGCAATTTATATGAAATACATTTCCATATTTCACAAGTTTAAAATTGTGAATATCAATCCACTCAATAGTTTTGTTGTTGTCAATTAATTGACCAAACTGCTCAATTAATTTAAAATCGGCTTCATCCATCAAATTAGAAGTAGTTTCTTTGAGTATTTTTGCACCGGTAACAACGATAATAGACCCAAATATTAAGGCAATTAAACTATCTAAGAAAGCTAATTTGGTAAAATACAATAGCAACAAGCCAAATAACCAAGCCAAAAGACGAATAAGTGTCGGATTGTAAATGCTTTCCCCCTGAGATTAAAGCAATAGAATTATTTTTGCGACCGATTTTGATGCTGTACCATCCAATTACATAATTAAGCAAACCGGCAAAAGCCACTATGATAATTCCGATATCTAACTGAGTAACTTCCGAAGGAATAAAAAGGCGTTTAATTGCTTCAAAAATGATAACCAAACCAGCAATAATGATAAGAAAACCTTCGACGGAGGCAGATAAAAACTCTGCTTTGCTGTGCCCAAACGGATGATTTTCGTCTTTGGGCTAAATGGCAATGTATATGCTATACAAGCTTATAAAGCCGGTAACAACGTTAACGGTGCTTTCCAGTGCGTCGGTGAGTATACCCACCGAGTTTGTAAGAAAGTAGGCCGTTAGCTTGCCAGCAAAAATTAAGAAAGAAGAAATCGCAATGATTTTTTGGATTCTTAACTTTAAGTATGGATTTGTTGAATTTTGTTCCATTTTATTCCATCTATATTACATTTGTTGAATTTCCGTGGCAGCTATTGCATGCGCCCGAAGTAATTTCTGAGTTCATCCGTTTTTGCTCACCATCTGTGCCAAAAACACCCACATAAAGGCCATTTGCAAAATCAATATTTTCGGTAGTAAAGAAATTACCTTTGCTATCAATACGTAAAATCTGAGCGATAAACGCTTTTTGCTTTTTGATACCAATTAGAAAATCCTTAAAATGCGCATATTTTTGGCCAATCAACCCATATAAAAGGCGAAATAGTAGAATTATTCCCACAAATAAACCAAATGCATAATGCAGATTTCCGTATTTGTCGGCTTCGCCTAAAAGAAACGCTGCCGTAAATCCGATGGCTAAAAGCCTATGAAAAATGCGGATAGAAATTGATCAAACTTTTGTTTTCATAAAAAAATAATAAATGTATACATGAGTTCAGTCTAAAAAGATTGAAAAAATGATTATACCCCTGCCAGCGTT
>DYOH01000106.1 GCA_020720625.1 Acetofilamentum sp.
TTCGCATTTATACGAGCTTAAAAAAAGAGAGAGTTTTTAGACCGGACTCATATATGAATAGAAAAGGAAGAAATACTATATGGACTTTTTCGGTCTACAATTTATACAATCGAAAAAATCCCTACCATTACTATTATAATACCAATAGCAGTTCCGAAATTTATATAGCCGAATTAGGAGAAAACGTTAGCGATTTAAAGCTCTACCAAATAACATATTTCCCAATTTTTCCAAGCGTGTCATATAAAGTCTTTTTCGACAAAAACGATCTTACCAGAAAATTGAACAAAGCAAATTTTATACAAAAAATGAATAAATGGTTATTTTATGAAAACAAAGAAAATGAAGATTAAACAGTATTTAGTGGTATTTTTAAGTCTATTTTTTGCAGGCAATTCATTGGCGCAAAGTACATATATTAAAAATCGCAAGGATATAAAACTTAGCAGTAATTATTATGTAAAAGCAGGCCCCACATTTAATTGGGAAATAAAAACTGAATTGAATTATGGAATTCATGAATATATAGAAATTGGGTCTTACCTTGGTGCATCAAGTACTTGGGGAATTGATTTAAGTAAGTATTATACCGAACAAATGTATTTTTATAACATCTATTACACTGGGCTTAATACAAATTTTCACCTTTTGTCATTTTTAATTAAAAACAAAGATTTTAGGTTCGACCTATATCTGACAAACAGATTCTCAGTTATTTACAGCGATGCCCCGAAAACTCAGGAAACATCCGGTTTTTTTGTTCAACACCGTGCAGGACTGGGTTTTTCAATGAAAGTATACAAAAAACTGGGTGTATTCTTTGAATATGAATATTCAACCAATCCTCCCCAAACCTTTGAAAAAGGATATTCTGGCTACGACAGATGGGGCTTAAGTTATAAATTCTAAAGGCTTGTTTATAGCAAAAGCTTAAATTTATAGCGCTTTTACAAAAGAAGAACTTTGTCGGATTTTATAAAATCCAACAAAGTTCTTCTTAACTAGCTTACAATAAATACGTATAAAATGATGGTAAACGTTTAGATTACTTCTGAAAATTCATTTTTTTACTTTTTCAATTCCACTGCGTAATAATATTTTCCGTAGTATCCCGGATAATAGCCTTCCAGCAATAATCCACCGGCCGAATTATTGAGAATGTCGAGAAATTGTTTTTCGTTTTTTACAGATTTTCCGTTAGCGGTAAGAATTATGAAACCCTCTTTCATTTTGGTGCTTTTTTGTACTAATCCGGTTCCTATTTTTTTTACCACAACGCCACTATTGATGCTGTATTTGGCTTTTTCCTCGTTCGATAATTCTTCAATTTCTAAACCTAATTGCTGGAGTATGTATTCTCCTTCGTTTTTAACAATTTCGGTAGTTCCCTGGCTGTTCCTTAGCTTTACTTCCAAGCTCATGGCATTAGCGTTTCTGATAATACTTATGTTAATATTATCACCCGGACGGAAACTGCTCAATTTTTCGAGTAATTGCGCTTGGGTTTTAATTTCGGTATTATTGATTTTGGTAATGATGTCTTTTTTCTTTAAACCCGATACTTCTGCTGCGCCTCCACTTAAAACTTCTTCGATATAGATTCCTTGAGTAATTTCCACACCTAATTCTTTGGCAACATCTGCATTTATTTCGCCTAATTGAATACCCAAAAATGCTCTTTGAACCACACCGAATTTAATTAAATCCTCGGCTACTTTCTGTACCATATTACTTGGTACAGCAAACGAATATCCGGCAAAAGCACCTGTGGGCGATGCAATAGCCGTGTTGATGCCAATAAGTTTGCCTTCGAGATTTACCAATGCACCACCACTGTTGCCGGGGTTTACGGCGGCATCTGTTTGTATAAACGACTCAATAGCTGTTCTTTCTTTTAGTATGTTTATATTGCGGGCTTTGGCACTTACTATACCTGCCGTAACGGTCGATGATAAGTTAAATGGATTTCCTACCGCTAGTACCCATTCACCTATGCTAATATTATCTGAGTTTGTAAATTCGAGATAAGGCATATTTTTCCCTTCAATTTTTAGTACCGCAATATCTGTAGAAGGATCGGTGCCAATAACGGTGGCTTTAAAAATCTGGTTATGGTTGGTTACCACTTCCAGCTCGTCGGCATCTTCGATTACATGATTATTGGTAACGATATATCCATCGGCGCTGATTATTACGCCTGAGCCGGTAGATAACTGCGTTTCTTGTTTGTTTTGGGGTTCACGTAGATAATAGCCCCTGTCTATTCCGAGAAGTTCTTCTAATGGGTCGTAGTATTTGCGATAACCGTAAATCAGTTTGTTTACAATGGCTGCCGATTTGATGTGCACAACCGCATGCACCGATTTCTCAGCCGCATCCCGAAAATCTACCGCTTCTGATGCCATGAAAACATTTGAAGATGTGGTTTGTACCGGCATATTGGCAGTTTCTTGTACCAAATTTTGTGTTTGGGCTTTGGGCAATAGTAAGTAATTAAATCCGCTGGCAATGGCGCCTCCCATGATGGCTGCCAGAACTAAATAACTTATTTTTTTCATAACTCAGTCTTTTTTGATATTAATTTGCCTTTTTGATAGGATTTTTATCAAGTTCCATACAAAAATAGGCGTATTTTGAGTGAATTTGCTATAAGAGATGTTAAGGAAGTATAAACGGCTTTTTTGTTCAATATTTGGGAATTGGGAATTGGGAATTGGGAATTGGGAATTGGGATTTGGGATTTGGGATTTTCGGAGGTAAAACAAATCAACAAATCAACAAATCAGCAAATCAGCAAATCAGCAAATCAGCAAATCAGCAAATCAGCAAATCAACAATCTAAAAGCTAGCATGCTTTGGAGTTATAATTATCGCACCACCAATCCAGGAAAAGGCTTTCTTTGATTATTTTTTCTCCAAATATTTTCAAATAGGATTGCAATGCTTCTTCATGAAGATGTACCCATTTGATTTTGTATCCAGCATCGTCTAAAATCATTAGGGCATATCCACCTAGCAGTTTACTTTTTCTATAGATTGATTTGTTTTTATATTCCCACATGTTTATTCCCATGCAAACCTGAGGCCATTTTGTTGGAAAAATAGGTATTATGATAAAAAAAATATCCGACAAATTAGCATATTTTCCCTGAATTGTATTTTTGTACTGAATAGATTTTTTGGGATTTATGGCCATTTGCACAGGCTTTGAGAATGGCAGATTTTCATCTTTAAAACTGCAAAACATTGTTTATCATTAGAATATGTATTTATTGATGAAAAGCATCGCCAAAAAGATGGGGAATTTAAGTGATAAATGCTTACATTTACAATAATTTCTGTTGATTTTCGCAGAAATGAATAAATTTGCAATATAATCAGAAAAAAGGGCATGCAATACAAAGATTATTACAAAATACTGGGTGTAAAGAAAACGGCTAGCCCCGACGAAATAAAAAAGGCTTACCGAAAATTGGCCGTAAAATATCATCCGGATAAAAATCCGGACAATTCGCAGGCCGAAGAAAAATTTAAAGATTTAACCGAAGCGCACGAAGTGCTCAAGGATGCCGAAAAACGTGCAAAATACGACCGTTTGGGTAGCCAATGGCGCAAATTCGAAAATACTTCGCAGCAAAAAACAAATTCGACAAACCGTAATTATGGAGGAAATGGCAGTTTCTCAGATTTTTTTAATCAGTTTTTTAGCGGTAGTTCTTTTCAGTTTTCTCAGGATGATTTTGCAACTGACGAGCCAAATGCCAAAGTGCCCACCGAAAAAGTGAGTTTTACACTTAGTTTGCAGGAAGCTTATAAAGGTGCCGAAAAAATTGTGAAGGCTTATAATAAAAAGCTCAAATTAAGAATAAAACCGGGTGCGGCAGATGGACAGGTGCTCAAAATGCCTGCTTTTAAAACCGGTTTGCCTGTAAATCTAGAGCTTAGCGTTAAAATTGAAAACAATACCATCTTTAAGCGCTTAGACAACGATTTGTGGGTGCTTGTAAAAGTAGACATGTTTACCGCTGCTCTCGGAGGCAAGGTAGATGTGCCAACACTCGAATTGCCTGTAAAAATTAATATTCCACCAGGGACCGACAGTAATCAAAAACTCCGCATTAAAGGAAAGGGTTTTCCTGTATACGAAAAATCTGGTGAATTCGGAGATCTTATTGCCAGAATTCAAATTATTAGCCCAAAAAATCTTAATCAACAACAAATTAATATTTTACGGCAAGCTCAAAAAGCTTTATTGCACTGATTTGTATTGCTTATTTAGAATAATTATAAATTATTTTTATTTTCGCCACAAAAGTTTTTCAACCTATGACAACAATATTCACCAAAGAATCTGTTCTAAAAGATTTTAAACTAGCGCATCTGAGCAGGCAAATAAGCTTATTGGGTCGAAAGGAAGTGCTTAACGGCAAAGCCAAATTCGGAATTTTTGGCGATGGGAAGGAAATTCCGCAACTCGCATTGGCCAAAACTTTTCAGAATGGTGATTTTAGAAGTGGATATTACCGCGACCAAACCTGGCTAATGGCTGCCGGAATTTTTTCGGCCGAAGAATTTTTTGCACAGCTTTATGGTGATACCGATTTGGAATATAATCCGGCACATGGCGGCAGACTTATGAACAACCATTTTGCCACACGAAGTCTCAATGCCGATGGTTCGTGGAAAGATTTAACCCAACAAAAAAACTCATCGCCCGATATTTCTCCAACCGCAGGACAAATGCCCCGCTTGCTTGGGCTTGCTTTGGCCTCTAAACTTTATCGCAGAAACAAAGAATTACACAAATATACTGATTTTTCGTTGCTCGGAAATGAGGTCGCTTTTGGTTCTATTGGCGATGCTAGTACATCCGAAGGGCATTTTTTTGAAACCATGAATGCTGCTGGAGTGCTGCAAGTGCCTATGGCCATTACCGTATACGACGATGGATATGGCATTAGCGTGGAGAAAAAATATCAGACGACCAAAGAGAGTATTTCCGAGCTTTTGGAAGGTTTTCGCAAAACCGACGAAAAAGATGGTTTTCTTATTTACCAAGTTAAAGGGTGGGACTATGAAGCCCTTTGTAATACATTCGAAGAGGGCATAGCGCAATGTCGCAAGAATCATATTCCGGTGCTTTTTCATGTAAGCGAAGTAACTCAGCCACAAGGGCATTCCACATCAGGCTCGCACGAAAGATATAAATCGACCGAAAGATTACAGTGGGAGCGCGATTTTGACGGATTAGTGCAGTTTCGCCAATGGATTCTCGATAAAAAGCTGGCTACTTCTGACGAGTTGGAAACTTTGGAAAAAGAGGCCGCCGAAGAAGCCCGACAAGCCCGCGAGAAAGCCTGGGTGCATTTTAATATGCCGCATAAGCAAGCCAAAGAAGAGCTTCTACGAATTATTGATGGAAAAAAATGTGCTTGCTCTGCCTTACATAAAGAAGATAAAGTGGCTGCCATTGCTGCAACAGTTCGAAAAAATCTGAATCCTGTTCAAAAGGATTTGCTCAATGCCAGTAAGCAAATTTTAAGACATGTTTGTAAAGATTGTGCAGTAAAACTTGCACTAAAACATGAACTTAATATTTGGCTGAAAGAAAATCATGCAAAATTTAAAAAACGATATAGTAGTCATTTACATAGTCAAAGCAAATGGAATGCTTTGCATGTGAATGAGATTAAGCCTTTGTTTTCAGAAAAGAGTAAGATGGTTCCCGGAAGAGAAATTCTTAGAGATAATTTTGATCAATTATTTGAGAAGTATCCTCTACTGGTAACTTTTGGCGAAGATGCCGGAAAAATTGGCGGTGTTAATCAGAGTTTAGATGGTTTGCAGGAAAAATATGGCGAATTGCGCATTTTCGATACCGGAATTAGGGAAGCTACCATCGTGGGACAGGCTATTGGATTGGCTTTGCGTGGTTTTAGACCTATTGCTGAAATTCAGTATTTCGATTATTTGTTATATGCCATTCAAACCCTGAGCGACGATTTGGCCACCATGCAATACCGCACTGTGGGCGGACAAAAAGCTCCGGCCATTATCAGTACACGGGGACACAGACTCGAGGGGGTTTGGCATTCGGGTTCTCCGCTGAGTATGGTTATTAATTCGGTGCGTGGCGTATATGTTTGCGTGCCAAGAAATATGACTCAGGCTGCCGGCTTTTACAATACTATTTTACAATCCGACGAACCCGCACTTATTATTGAACCGCTGAATGGATACCGTTTAAAGGAGAAAAGACCTGATAATGTGGGCAATTATACCATTCCTTTAGGGAAAGTGGAAATTCTTAAGTCAGGAACGGATGTAACAATTGTAACTTATGGTTCGTGTGTGCGTATTGCCGAAGAAGCTGTGGAGCAGTTGCTTGAATTTGGCATTTCGTGTGAATTGATTGATGTTCAGACGCTTATTCCTTTTGATAGGGAGCATAAAATTGCCGAAAGTGTAAAGAAAACCAACCGTGTTTTGTTTTTCGACGAGGATGTGCCCGGTGGCGCAACGGCCTATATGATGAAAAAGGTGCTCGAAGACCAGAAAGCTTATTTTTATCTCGATGCCGAGCCTAAAACTTTATCGGCCGAAGAGCATCGTCCTGCATATACATCGGACGGCGATTATTTCTCTAATCCCAATGCCGAAGACGTTTTTGATGCGATATACGAGCTTATGCACGAGGCCAATCCTGCAAAATTCCCGGAGTTGTATTAAATTCGCTTAGCAAGAGAATAAGCGTAAAGTTCTCATTCTCCTTAAGGCAATCACTCAACAAGCATCTTTTTCTACCGATGATTGTTGAGCGATTTTGTCTGTTTAATTTGACATGACAAAGATAAATAACACTTTCTGAATTTCAACTATGAAAGTGTAAGTAGTGGTCTAATGAATAGGGAGTAGTATATTGCTTGGGGTGTTACTCTAGCAGAATTCAAATTTTTGATTATAATCCAAAAAAGTATATCTGTATGCAATAAATTTGATTATAATCGAAAAAAATACTAATTTTACATGAAATTTGATTGTAATCAAAAAATGGCATGAAAGAAATTATCGCAGCGCTTGATAAATACAATTATTGGTATCAGAACCCCGATACCGATTTGGGTTTAATAAGGGAACGCTACCTGCAATCGTTAAAAAAAGCTAGCAATAACAGGCTCATTAAGGTTGTTGTAGGGCAACGTCGTGCCGGTAAAAGTTACATAATCAGGCAATTAATACATTTCTTAATCACAGAAAATAAAATTCCGGCAAAGAATATTTTTTATTTGAACAAAGAGCTTTACGAATTTGAAAGCATAAAAACCGCCCAACATCTATATGAACTAATAGATGCCTATAAAACGGTGATTGAACCTGAGGGCAAAATATATTACTTTTTGGATGAAATACAGGATATTGAACAATGGGAGAAGCTGGTTGTATCGCTGGCGCAAAACCCGTCAGCGCAAGCAGAAGTTTTTATTACCGGTTCTAATTCAAAATTATTATCGGGCGAATTGGCCACGAAACTTTCGGGCAGGTATTTGCTTTTTGAGATATTCCCATTTTCTTACAAGGAATTTGCTGCTCATCATGGGCTGGAAAACAATAAGCAATCATTTATAAAATACCTGACAGATACTTCGCTTCCTGAGGCTGTTAAATTAACGGATGCTGAAATCAAACGCTTTTATTTTCGTTCGCTTAAAGATACTATTTTGTTGCAGGACATCATGAACCGACATGGCATCAGGGATTCCGTATTGCTTGAAGATTTATTCCTGTTTATCTTGCACAATATTGGTAATATGACATCCATTTCGTCTATAATCAAATATTTTAATAGTAAAAACCGCAAAGCGGATTATTCAACTTTATCAAACTATTTAGCTTACATTGAGAGTGCTTTCATTATCCATTCTGTTCCACGCTATTTTATTAAAAACAAAGAAATTCTTTCGGGCGAACGAAAGTATTATATTAACGATTTAGGATTTAGAAATTATTTATATCCTAATATGAATATAGATTATGCCTCTGCATTGGAAAATTCAGTATATCTGCATTTAAAAAATGCTGGTTATAGGATAAGTGTTGGATATGGCAAAAATTATGAGATTGATTTTATTGGGCAAAAAGATAGTCAGACGATTTACTTGCAAGTGAGTTATCTGCTGGAAAGTGAAGCCACCATTGAGCGCGAATTTGGAGCTTATGAGCATATCAACGATTTTCATCCGAAATATGTGCTTACGATGGATGATATTTCACTGAATAACACGAATGGTATTAAACATCAACACATTTGGGATTTTTTATGGCAGATGTAACACCTAAGGCTTATCTTAGTCTTTCCCGATTTATTGGAATCTACCCATTCGGAATGATGAAATAAGCCTGAGAACTGAAAAAACTTTTTTATGCTAATCGTTCCTTATATAAGGTATTTCAATGATACATGAGTTCAGTCTAAAAAGATTGAAAAAATGATTATACCCCTGCCAGCGTTTTCTTAATTGACTTATAAACTGTTTAGTACAATTACAGCATTTTATAAAAATCAACGCTGGCAGGGTTTTTAGACTAGACTCATACATCTAAATCGGTATAAATTTTTGGTATATGATTTGCTTTTCTTACATTTGAAAAGTGATTGTGGTATTTATTTTAATACGGAAGGAAGCTTATGAAACGGAAGGTAAAATTATATGAGCAAGAAGAGGTTACGAATTTATTTCGTTTAACAATTCAAAACGACTGGAATCATGATTACTTTGTGAGATTAATTACCAAAGATGAAATAAAATTATATATCAAAGACTTTGGCATAAAGATAATTAAAGAAAATCAGTTTCTGGATTGGTATTGTATGATTAAAAAACGAAAATAAATTATAAAATCTACGATTTTTTTATGTACGAAAAATTATTGGTTCTCGAAACTGCTAAAGTCGATTTTAACGAACAGTCTCTTCTAATTTTAAATATGGCCATCGGGTTTATAATGGTAGGGGTGGCTATGGGACTTAAACTCGATAATTTTTATAAATTGCTAAATGCACCAAAACCATTTATTGTGGGCTTGGTTTCTCAGTTTGTGGTACTTCCTTTGGTTACTTTTATTGTGGTAATTGTTTTGCCTTTGCCTAATAGCGTGGCTTTGGGAATGATTTTAGTGGGAGCCTGTCCTGGTGGAAATGTGAGCAATTTTATGAGTGCCTACTCCAAATCTAATGTAGAACTTTCGGTTAGCCTTACGATGTTTGCCACTATTGCTGCTTGGATTTTAACTCCCCTTAATTTTGCCTTCTACGGAAACTGGTTTCTTCGAATTTCCGAACGTAGGCATCATAATCTGGCACCCGTAGAGATAGATTTGTTTCAAATGCTGCAAACAATTACCTATATTTTGCTTATTCCTATGATTATAGGGATGTTTATATCTTATAAGTTCCCCAAATTTTCGGAAAATTCGGCTAAAACAATTCGACGTATTTCTATGGTAGTGTACGTGATAATTATTGCGATGGCCATTATCAGAAATGCCCAACAGATTATGGCCTATTTGCATCTTGTATTTTTGCTCGTGCTTATACATAGCACGCTGGCTTTTATTTCCGGAAATTATTTTGCCCGAATATTTAAGCTAAACCTTAGAGACCGGCAGACTGTTACCCTCGAAACCGGGATACAAAATGCCGGATTAGCCATTGCCTTAATCTTTAATCCTAAATTATTTGGTGGAGCCGGAGGAATGGCATCGGTGGCCGCTTGGTGGGGCGTATGGACTATTCTTTCGGGTTTACTTGTAGCCATGTATTTTAATTTTAAAAACAGACCAAAATAATGGATATTTCTAAAGTAGAACAAAAAAGCCTGATTTACGCTGCTGTGCGTGTTTATATGGATTTTTGGCACAACAAAATATTTTACAACAAAGTAGAATTGCAGGGAATTGAAAAAGTAGATTTTTCAAAGCCACGGCTTATTGCTCCAAATCATCAGAATGCATTGATGGATGCAATGGCTGTTTTATGTAATCTAAAAGACCAGCCCGTTTTTGTTGCCCGGGCCGATATTTTTTCTAATCCATTGATTATAAGGTTTCTTATTTTTATCAAAATATTGCCTATTTATAGAATTCGCGATGGGAAAGATAAGCTGGCATTAAACGAGCGCATTTTTGAGAAAAGCGTGGATATTCTCGAAAAAAAGAAAACGCTGATTGTTTTTCCTGAGGCCGCTCATACAAACACCAGAACGCTTTTGCCTCTGAAAAAAGGATTGTTTAGAATTGCTTTTGCTGCTGAAGAGAAACACCATTTTTCGCTTGATGCTGTTATTTACCCTGTGGGGATAGTTTATAATAAGTACGATACCTATAAATCGAATTTGTTTCTCAATTATGGCACGCCCATCGATATGGCGGCTTATAAGGTTGCTTATGCCGAAAATCCACAAAAAACGTTGATGGATGTGCGACATGATCTTACCCTTGAACTGGAGAAGATTGCCATCCACATTAAAAACAAAGAGCATTATCAATTTTATGAGTTGGCCAGAGAAATATTCGACTATCAAACAAAAGAATATCTTAATACAACGAATGAAAATTCTTTAAAAGCGAAATTTAATGCCGATAAATCCATTATTGAAACTTTAGATAAAGAATTTGAGCAAAATCCGGATTCAATTAAAAACCTGGATTTGGAAACCCAACTGTATACCAAAAAGTTGAAAAGATGGAAATTAAAAGACTGGATTTTTGATAAAAATATATCAAAACCATTGCTTGTGCTTAAAAGTTTGCTCGGTTTGCTTTTGTTTCCATTTTTTGCCACCGGGGTTTTGCATTATGCACTGCCTTTCTTTCTTCCGGAATTACTTGTGCCAAAGTTTAAAGATAAACAATTTCACAGCAGTATAAGGTTTGTGCTTAGTTTGCTGCTTGTTCATTTTTGGGTGTTGCTTATTTTTTCTCTACTTTGGATATTTACGGATGTTTGGTGGATAAAATGGCTGTATCTGATTATTCAGGCTCCTTTTACTCAGTTTCTGTTTTGGTATCGTAAGCAATTACCAAAAGTTTGGGCTCAGTGGCGTTTTATTTTTAATATTAAATCACTTGCATCTTTGCGCATTGAGCGTCAGAAACTAACAGATGCCTTTGCTTTACTTTACGATAAGCATCAACAGGAAAATTGATTGTACAGAACCTTAAATTTACCAGACCTGACAGGTGGGCTGTACGAAATGATAGCTTATTTGAATTTTATCTCGTTCTTTTTTTGAAAAAAATAAGGTAATAAGGTTTTAGTTTTTGTGGTTTTGCTTTTCTACTAAGGTGTAAAAACTTTATATGCATGTTTTTACACCTTAGTAGAAATATTCGACAATACACCAACCCAACCTTATTACCTTATTGAAAACAGAGCGAATAAATTAATTTTGAATAACTAATTTTGTGCAGCCCACCAGACAGGTTTTCGAAACCAATATGCAAGACCTGACAGGTTTCCAAAAACCTGTCAGGTCTTATTAGATAGACCTATATCCATCAGACTAAATATTAAAGAAAAGCTTAGACTTAATGCAAGTCTACTAACCATTTGCGTTAATTTTATTACATTGATGCCTTAAACTCTATATACCGCCGCATTGATATTCATTCCTGCTCCTACGGAAGCAAACAGAATCACATCGCCTTTGTTGAGCTCATGTTTTTCGCAATTTCCTTTCTTAACCAAGTCGAAAAGGGTGGGAATTGTTCCAACCGAGCTATTTCCCAGTAAATGTATACTCATTGGCATTTCATTCTCAGGTTCCGGATGTTTGTAAAGCCTATAAAAGCGTTTTATCATTGCCTCGTCCATTTTTTCGTTTGCCTGGTGAATAAATACTTTTTTCACGTCGGCAATGTTTACTCCCGATTTGTCGAGTGCATCTTTCATGGCAGCCGGTACATTGCTGATAGCATATTCGTATATTTTTCTGCCAAACATTTTGATATAGCGTACCTTTGGGTCGGCGTCAGGGTTGTTGGATTTTCCCAGAAACAAATAATAGGCTTCGTCGAGTGTGTCGGTGCGTACACTCCACGATAAAATACCGCTTTCACCGTTGTTCTCTTTGGCTTCCAGCACACAGGCTCCGGCACCATCACTATAGATCATGGAATCTCTTTCGTGTGGATCTAAAACGCGCGATAGTGTTTCGGCGCCAATTATCAGGCATTTTTTTGCTTGTCCGGCTTTAATGTAGGTATCTGCAATTATTAGGCCTTGTAACCATCCCGGACAGCCAAAAATTACATCGAAGGCCACACAGGCCGGATTTTTTATTTTCAGACCATGTTTTACCCTCGACGCAATACTTGGTAAGAAATCGGTTTGGATGGTACCTGTTTTTACATCGCCAAAGTTAGAGCCAACAATTATTAAATCAAGTGTTTCGGGGTCTATGCCGGCATCTTCCACGGCTATTTTTGCCGCTTCTATAGCTAAATCTGATGCATCTTGTTGTGGTTCTGCATATCTTCTTTCGGCAATGCCGGTTATTTCTTTAAATTTTATACTTAGTTCTTCGTTTGTGTGTGGATATGGGGTGCCATCGGGTTGTAAAAAATTGTGCGAGGCAAAATCAGAATTGGGCACTTTTACATTGGGAATGTAGCTTCCGGTGCCTGTAATTACAGCTGAAATTTTTGTCATAGTTTTCTCTTTTGATTAATTTTTATGCAAATAAACAAATTTGATGGCATTCAACAAACTTTGCTATTCGTGCATAATACTTTGAAAAATAACAATTTCGTTTATTTCTTTAAAAATAATGCTATTTTTCAAGTTCGCTATCGTTTTCTGCTTTCAGTTTTGTGAAAAACATCGCAATATTTTTGAATATTGTTTTTTGTTAAAATCCTATTTTTCTTTTTCTCTCGCTTAATATCTGGATTAAATTGGGTCTGCTGAAAAAGTATTTAGTTCATTAAAGAGTGCATAGTACCAAAAAGTGC
>DYOH01000015.1 GCA_020720625.1 Acetofilamentum sp.
ACTTTTTGTTACTATGCACTCTTTAATGAACTAAATACTTTTTCAGCAGACCCTAATTACCTATAAAGCAGCGTAATTGAAGCTTCTTTCAATTGAAATTTAGGGGTTTAGCCTTAAAAAAAAATTATCACTCTCTGTTCTACAGAGATAGTTTTTTGATCGAGACGTAGTCCGCAACTTAGCTAATTTTCAAAAAAAATGCGTTATAGATTATAACGCATTTTTCACTATTATATATTATGCTGGCAAAAAAAGGAATATCTACGCCATGCTTAAATCGTGTCTCTTTGTCGGTATAAGTTATCTATAAAATCAATTTTTAAGCTTTGTGGATATAGTTTTACAATGGTATTAAGGGCATTGATATCCAAATGACAAGCCTTTTCGAAATACGATTTGGCATCGATTAACTTATTTAGCATTAAACAATAAGCAGTAATTCGGGAATAAATTTCAAAAGAATTATCGATATACAGAACAGAAGCCAAAAGTACTTCTAATGCTTCATGAATTTTGTTTTGCTGATAATACAAATCAGATAGATGCAACCATGCCGACTCCTCGGTATTATTTCTCTTTAGAATATCTTTAAAAATGATTTCGGCTTCAGCGAAAATGTTTAACTTCGAGAGAATGACTGCCTTATGAAGCATAAATAATTCAATATCTGACTGATAATCGATTGCTTTATTGATTTCAAGCAGCGCCTGATTAAAGTTCAGTTGCATTTCGTGAGTTAAAGCGAGCAGATAGTGAACATCCGACTTTTTGGTATCTAAAAATTCAAGCGATTTTTCAAATTCTGCCTTTGCATCATTACTTTCATTCAAATACAGATGAATTTTACCCAAATTTACATGTACCGATCCATTATTTAAGCCCAACTTCATAGCCTCCTGAAATGAAGAATAAGCCTGAATGTATTTTTTTTCATCTAAATGTATTACTCCCTTCTCGAAATAAGCAATAGCGCTATTGGCATTAATGCTAAGTGCCAAATTGCATGCATCAAGTGCTTCGAAAGGCATTTTTAATTTCAAATATGTTCGGGCAAGCTGCAGCCAGGAATTTTCGTTATACGGAAAACTGTCCACATGCTTCTGATAGTATTTTAGTGCTTGAATAAAACGACCATCGTGAAAATAAGCATAAGCAATTTCAGATAATATTTCGCTATTCTCAGGGTAAAACTCTAAATATTTCTTTAGATATACAGATGCTTCTGTATATTTTTTTTGTTCGAGAAAGCTCATTCCTAAAGGCAGCAGCATAAAATCTATCTCATTTCCGCTTTTTTTCATACCTTTTTTTATGTTGAGATAAGCTTTTTCATATTTTTTTTGAAAAATCTGCGTCATCGCTCTGATTATATCAACTTCGCCATTTTCCGGCTCGTCTTTTTCAGCTTTCTTTAAGGCTTTCTCGGCAGCTGCAAAATTGGATACCGAAATCTGGTATTTCACTTCTAAGATGAGTATTTTATAGGTGTCTTCGTATAGTTTTAGTCCGTAATCTATAATCTTCCGAAGCTTCTTTGTATCCTTCTTATCTACATAATAATCAAATATTTCAACTATCTCATCTATATCAAAGTAGACAGATTCATCGTTTTGTGTTGCTTTTTCAAATTTGTTTATTAGTTTGGCTAATGTCTTGTTATCGTTGTTATTTGCCATTTCCGTTGCCATAATTTTTTGTATTTACAAAATTAATGATAAATTTTTACTTTGCTACTTTATTTTTTTTGTGTAATTGATGTATAAACGTTAATTTTCTTTTCCAATCACGTATTTTAACGTTTACATATTTTTATTTCTTTTTTTTTTAGTTAATATTGGGATAATTTTAATGTTTCACACTAAAAATTAAATCAAATTGTACCGTCTTGAAACTAAAATTGACAATAAGTCAATAGAATTTGCCGAGAACTTTAAAAAGTATAAGCAATTAATAGACCAATTTAATCTTAGATTAAAAGAAAATCGTTCGGGAAACGAAATTGCTGTTCAGAAGCACAGAGAGCGCGGCAAATTACTTCCCCGCGAAAGAATTGATTTACTTTTAGACCCCAATACGCCCTTTCTGGAATTGTCGAGCCTTGCTGCTTTTGGTATGTACGAAAATTCTTTTCCGGGAGCTGGTATTGTAACCGGAATAGGCATTATTCATGGAAAGGAAACTGTTCTCATTGCCAACGATGCCACTGTAAAAGGAGGAACGTATGCCAAAGAAACCATCAAAAAACATGTGCGCGCCCAACAAATTGCGCTCGAAAATCATTTACCGGTGGTTTACATGGTTGATTCAGGTGGTGCATTTTTACCAGAACAAGCCAATGTTTTTCCGGATAGATTTGATTTTGGACGTTTTTTTTACAATCAGGCCCAAATGTCGGCTCTCGGTATACCTCAGATTTCTATCGTTATGGGTTCTTGCACTGCCGGTGGAGCTTACGTACCGGCAATGAGCGACGAAACAATTATTGTGCGGAATCAAGGTACTATATTTATTGGTGGGCCTCCCCTTGTTAAAGCAGCTACCGGCGAAGTAGTTACCGCAGAAGAGCTTGGAGGTGCCGTTGTGCACACCACGGTAAGTGGCGTGGCTGATCATCTGGCCGAGAACGATGCGCATGCCATTCAGATTTGCCGGAATATATTCGAAAGTATGCCTTCCAAACCAAAGCAATTTTTGGATATAGCCCCCATTGAAGAACCACTTTTCGATGCTGATGAGTTATTAGGTATTGCCCCCATCGATTTAAAAAAGCCAATCGATTCGCGCGAAATTATTATGCGAATTGTAGATGGCAGTAAGTTTCACGAATTTAAAGCTGGCTACGCTCCCACCCTTGTTACAGGCTTTGCCCGAATTATGGGTTATTCAGTTGGAATTATTGCCAACAATGGTGTACTATTTAGTGAAACTTCGCTCAAAGGGGCGCATTTTATTGAGCTTTGTACTTCCAGAAAAATTCCCCTTCTCTTTTTGCAGAATATTACCGGTTTTATTGTTGGAAAACAATACGAACACAATGGTATTGCCCGCGACGGTGCTAAACTGGTACATGCAGTAGCAAATGCGAATGTTCCTAAATTTACTGTTGTTTTCGGGGGTTCTTTTGGTGCCGGAAATTATGCAATGGCCGGAAGAGCTTTCGATCCCAGACTACTTTTTATGTGGCCGGCAGCAAAAATTTCTGTTATGGGTGGAGAACAAGCGGCCAATGTGCTTGTTACAGTTAAAATGGAGCAAATGGAAACGCTTGGAAAAGAATTTCCGGATGAAGACGAACGAAAATTAAGAAATTCTATCTTACAAAAATACGAAACCGAAGGCTCTGCTTATTACAGTACATCGCGCTTATGGGACGATGGAATTATTGACCCAAGAGATACCAGAAAGCTTATTGCAATGGGTATTGCCATGTCGCTTAATAAATTATGGCCTGATCAGAAAAACGGAGTATTCAGAATGTAGAAAAATTTAACTATGGAAAATAATTACAGTACGATTGCAATTGATACTAAAAATGATATTGCCACTATTTGGTTAAATAGACCTCAGATTCATAACGCTTTCAACGAATTAATGATTCGTGAGATTATGGAAGCCTATCTCTGGTTAAATCAACAGGAAACGGTGAGAATTATTGTACTCCGCGGAAAAGGTAAATCTTTTTGTGCCGGGGCTGATTTAAACTGGATGCGCGATGTTGCATCTTATTCTTACGAACAAAACTTTGCCGAAAGCCTGCAACTATCCAAATGTTTTTATACTATTTATACTTCGGGTAAACCTACCATTGCGCTTGTGCATGGTGCTGCCATTGGTGGTGCAAACGGATTACTGGCTGCCTGCGATTTTGCCTTTGCAGCAGAATCCACCGTATTTAGCCTAAGTGAGGTAAAAATTGGCATTGTGCCTGCCTGCATTTCTCCCTACGTTACAAAGCGTGTGGGCGAATATGGTTCTAAAGAACTTATGCTTTCTGGTAAACGCTTCAACGGTAAAGAAGCAGAAAAACACAGATTAGTAAATAAATCAGTGGCTGATGAAGAAATTGAAATTTTGCTGCACGAAACAATAGACTTGCTCAGAACAAGCGGACCTAAAGCCATGACCCACTGCAAAAATCTAATATACGATATCTCCAATAAGCTAACTTTGCACGATGCAATTGATTATACAGCACGCATGATTGCAGATATTCGTGCATCAGACGAAGGCCAGGAAGGAATGGCGGCATTCTTAGAAAAACGCAAACCTAACTGGGTGAATAACATATAATGCCTGATTTTGATGAAAATATTTAAAAAAATATTAATTGCCAATCGTGGTGAAATTGCCGTGAGAATTATGAAAACTGCGGCAAAACTTAATGTAAAAACCGTTGCCGTTTATGCAGAAAACGATTCAGATTCTATGCACGTGGAAATGGCAGACGAAAGTTACTCCATTGGAGATGGTGCACTGCAAGATACTTATCTGAACATTGACAAAATTATTGCTATTGCAAAAAGGGCCGAATGTGATGCAATTCACCCGGGTTACGGTTTTCTTTCCGAAAATAGTCGCTTCGTGCTGGCCTGCAACAATGCCAATATTGTTTTTATTGGCCCGGATGCCGAATCCATGAGGCTTATGGGCGATAAAATCCGGGCCAGAGATATTGCCGACAAAGCCGGCGTTCCTATAAGCAAAGGATTAACCGGATCGTCTTTAGACATTCTTGAGCACATTGGCGAAATATCATTTCCGGTGCTGGTTAAAGCATCTGCCGGAGGGGGTGGCAAAGGTATGCGAATTGTGCATACTGCTGCTGAATTGCCTGCGGCGCTCGAAGCTACATCCCGCGAGGCAAGTACTTATTTTGGGGACGGTACTGTTTATGTCGAAAAATTTCTGGAAGAACCCCGACATATTGAAATACAAATTCTTGCAGACCAATTTGGAAATGCGGTTTATCTATTCGAAAGGGAATGCAGTATTCAAAGACGCTATCAAAAAATAATTGAAGAAGCCCCATCTCCTACCCTTACACCTGAATTAAGACATAAAATGGGCATGGCGGCTGTTGAACTCGTAAAAGGTATTGCATACAGAAATGCCGGAACTATTGAGTTTCTGGTAGATAAAAATATGCAGTTTTACTTTCTGGAAATGAATACCCGCATACAGGTAGAACACCCTGTTACTGAACTTATTACCGGTATCGACATTGTTCAGGAACAGCTTTTTATTGCCGCCGGAAATCAGCTACGCATTTCTCAAGCCGACTTAAATATTAGCGGTCATGCAATTGAGTGCCGAATTTATGCCGAAAATCCTGAGCAAAACTTTTTGCCTTCACCGGGAAAATTAAGTCTCTATGTAGAGCCAAAGGGCGAAAACATTAGAATTGATGCAGCTCTTAACAAAGCAGTTGAAATCCGTAGCCAATACGACCCTATGATTGCAAAACTTGTAGTTCGGGGCGAAGACCGCGAAAATGCAATTCGCCGAATGAATTTTGCCTTACGAAATTTCAAAATTCAAGGGATTAAAACCAATATTCCATATCTCATTAAATTAGTTGAAAATCAACAATATCAAGCAAACGAAATTTCAACAAAATTTTGCGACAATTATACCGATCATATTATTACCGAAATTAAATCGGAGAAAGATGGTTTTGGCTATTATATTCCTTTTATGGTTTACTGGATTTATACTACTACGAAAAAATCATCTATCGATAATCAACAAAGTGTCTGGAAACATGTGGGATATTGGCGAAACTTAATGCATGCCCGATTGATTTTTGATAATCTTGAAATTAATGCATTATTTTCGGTGATTAATCAAAAAGAGTATGACTTTGCGTTTGATAATCAAATATTTAAAATCATCTTAAACAAATGGCTCGCCAATAAATTCGAATTTACAATCAATGGTGAATATTATAGTGCTTGCGTTTCTGAAGACCACAACGGACATGGCTATGTAAGCATGAACGGACTAATCTATACTTTTACACGTAACGACAGATTATTTGATAATCTTAGTTTTGCTGATTTTATGAGCATTTCCGGAAAAAATTCGGATAGAATTGTATCTCCAATGCCCGGAAAAATTATCAAAATAAATGTAAATCAGGGTGATATGGTTACCAAAGGGCAGGTGCTTTTAATTGTTGAAGCCATGAAAATGGAAAACTCCATTACTGCACCTTTTGATGGAACTATAGAAAAATTAATGGTTTCCTTGAACGAAATGACAGACGGCGTTAAAGAACTTGTAAAGATAGCTAAAACAGAGGATTAGTATCATGGCAAAAAAAAAGGAAAAAATTAAAGATAAATTCAACAAAAAAAATATGAAAGAAATTGTAAGAATTGGTAATGCCGGTGGTTTTTGGGGCGATGATTTGCATGCACTCAGACGACAACTGGAAGGTGGTTCGCTGGACTATATTTCATCGGATTATCTGGCAGAAATTACCATGAGTATTTTGCGAAAACAGCAATTAAAAAATCCAGATTTGGGCTATGTAACCGATTTTATCGAGCAAATAGTTGATGTTGCCGATTTGTTGGTTAAAAAAAATGTTACCATGATTGCCAACGCCGGAGGCATTAATCCATTGGCTTGTGCCCGAAGAGTTATCAAAGAATTAAAAGGAAAAACCAAGCTCAGAATAGCCGTTATCGAAGGCGATAATATTATTGAAATGATGGATGAATTCTATCCTGCAAAAGCAGATTTCAAGAATATGGAAAACGACGAAAAATTCGAGCTGATTAAAGATAGAATTCAAAGTGCAAACGCATATTTAGGTATTCCGCCCATTGTTAAGGCCCTTGAAAGTGGTGCAAATTTAGTTATTGCCGGAAGGGTTACCGATACAAGTATTACTATGGCTCCATTGGTATACGAGTTTGGTTGGAAATCTAACGATTGGGACAAGCTTGCTTCGGCTTTGGTTGCTGGGCATATTATCGAATGCGGCGCACAGGCAACCGGAGGCAATTTTACTGACTGGCATAAAGTAAAACGTTGGGATAATTTTGGATACCCCATTGTTGAAGTATATCCTGATGCCACATTTTTTGTAACAAAGCATAAAAATACAGGTGGATTGGTTAGCGTGGAAACAGTAAAAGAACAACTGGTTTACGAAATGGGCGATCCAGCCTATTATATCAGCCCCGATGTTATTGCCGATTTCTTATCTATTCAGCTGGAAGATGCCGGAGAAAACAGGGTACGTGTTTTTGGAATACAAGGCTCTCCTTCTACTCATTTTCTGAAAGTAAGCATGGCTTTCGAAGATGGTTATAAAGCAAGCAGTTCGATTATTCTTAGCGGACCTAATGCTATTGATAAAGCAAGGGTATATAAAAATCTGTTCTGGAAAAGATTAGGCATTCAGTTTGAAAAAAGTAATACTGAATATGTAGGCTACGATTCGTGCCATAAAAATCTGGCTCCCGATGTTGAACCAAACGAAGTTCTGCTCCAGTTTAGTGTTTTCGACTATGACCCTGAAAAAGTAAGCGAATTTTCGAAAAGTATTGCCCCGCTTATTCTAAGTGGCCCTCCCGGAGTGGCAGTTACAGGCGGCAGACCTAAATTGCACAATGTGATGACCTATTGGCCTACGCTGGTAAGAAAAGAATTGGTTCCTAGCACCGTTCACGTGCTCGATGAAAATGGCGATATTGCAAGTACCTTCGAAATATCGTCTGTTACTGGATACGAAGAAGTAATGAATATTCAACGCTCAAACAAACAAGTGAGCAAGGCAGATCCAACGGGAACAATTATCGTTATTGGTGATGAGGAAACAGAGCGAATAAAACTAAGAGAATTGTGCCTGGCGCGTTCGGGCGATAAAGGAGATACGGCCAATATTGGATTGGTGGCCCGAAATAAGACTATCTATCTATTTTTGCGACAATATCTTACGGCTGATATTGTAAAGTCTATGTTCGCCGAAGCTTGCGAAGGAAGAGTGATTAGATATGAACTGGATAATTTATTGGCACTAAACTTCTTGCTCGAGAAATCGCTCGATGGTGGCGGAACCAAATCACTACAAATTGATGCACAAGGAAAAACTTATGCCCAAGCACTTCTTAACCATAAAATTTCGGTTCCAAAACGAATTTTAGATACACTTTTAAACGAACATTAATATAATATTTCATGATAAAATCTCCATATTTAACCGAAGAACACGAATTATTAAGAAAAGCAGTGCGCGATTTTGCCGAACGCGAAATTAAACCGGTGGCTCAGGAATTAGACGAGAAAGCCCAGTTTTCGGTGGAACTTACCGCTCGAATGGGCGAAATGGGTTTATTCGGCATGACTGTGCCACCTGAATTGGGTGGACAAGGATTAGATAATCTGTCGTATATTATTGCTATAGAAGAGCTTGCACGCATTGATAGTTCACAGGCTGCCACTGTTGCTGCTCATAATTCGCTTGGGATATACCCTATTTTGGCTTATGGTACCGAAGAGCAAAAGAAAAAATATATCCCAAAGCTTTGCACCGGAAATCATACCTGGGCTTTTGGATTAACTGAGCCAAATGCTGGTTCGGACTCCCGGGGCTCTAAAACCACAGCCAAACTTGTAAACAACGAATGGCTTATTAACGGTTCTAAAATATTTATTACCAATGGGGCTTCCGAAATTAGTGCTGGTGCTGTGGTGCAAACAGTTAGCGGCGAGTTACCCGACAGAAACAAAGAATTTACAACCCTTATTGTTGAAAAAGATACTCCCGGTTTTACAAGAAGATTCTTGCATGGTAAAATGGTTTGGCGTGCTTCTGATACTTCGGAGTTGTTTTTCGACAATGTGCGTGTTCCTAAAGAAAACATTCTGGGTGAAGTAGGGCAAGGTTCTAAAATTATGCTGAACACCCTTGACGGCGGACGTTTATCTATTGGGGCAATGGGACTTGGGCTTGCACAAGGGGCTTACGAACTGGCCATGCAATATGCCAAAGAAAGAAAACAGTTTGGTAAACCAATTAGCCATTTTCAGATTAATGCTTTTAAATTGGCCGATATGGCTACTAAAATTGAAGCTGCCAGACATCTTTTATATCATGCAACATGGTTAAAGGATAGCAAAATACCATATGGCAAAGAAGCCGCAATGGCAAAGCTATATTGCTCAGAGGTGGCAAAAGAAGTGGCCGACGAAGCCGTGCAGATTTTTGGCGGATACGGTCTTATGGCTGATTACCAGATTGAACGTTTTTTCAGAGACCAAAAACTTTTACAAATCGGAGAAGGTACTTCAGAAATTTTAAGACTCGTAATTTCGAGATATGTTTTAAATTGATTATTTTTGCCAAATATTATTGAATTTATTCCCTGTCTGATGAAACTTACCTGAATAGCTGATTTTCTTTTTGAGGCTAAGGTGGGTTTCATCATTGGGCAGGTAAAATGGATAATTTATGGTGCTACGAACTAATATTATATCAATTTGGCCTTTATAAATCTATAGTTAAATGAAATTAACCGATTTTTTTTATCGTATAAGGTATTTTTTAACGATTTGGGCCATAAGCTTTACCCTTGGTGCTTTGCTGCATCTATTCATCGATTTTGTTGAAATTCATTTATTTATAAATCATTATTACACTAATTTTTTTGACTTCTTTTTTAAGTATCTTACTCACTTAGGCGATGGTAGAATGTTTATTCCCCTGCTGCTATTCGCTTTGTTTACAAAATACAGAGATGCAGTTAATTGGACAATTTTTATTCTCATTTCAACAATAATTGGTCAAACATTAAAAAGAACTTTAGGTTTTCCGCGCCCTTATCATTACTTTACAGAGTTGCTTCCAAGTTATTTACATTATGTGGATGGAGTAAAAATGCATGCTCATAATAGTTTTCCATCGGGACACTCTATTACAATTTTTGTGCTTGCCACGTATGTTTCATACCGCTATTTTCCGAATAAATTGTGGGCACAGCTCATTATATTGTTCGTAGCCGGAATGGTTGCATTTAGCAGAGTTTATTTATCGCAACATTTTTTGCACGATACTCTGGCGGGCGGGTTTATTGGAATTTTATCTGTATATTTAGGTCTTCTTATTTCTGAAAAATGGCAAAATCGCAAACTCGAGAATTCTCTTTTGACAAAATAAGCCGGATTATTATTTATCCGGTAATTATTATTGCTGCTTCTGCCCTTTTTTTCCCTTTTTTGGGAAAAGTGCATCTTTTTGATTGGGATGAAATTAATTTTGCTGAAGCTGCCAGGGAGATGATTGTCTCCGGCGATTTTCTTACTGTTCAGATAGATTATCGTCCTTTTTTGCAAAAACCGCCTTTGTTTATTTGGCTTCAGGCTCTATCTATGATGATTTTTGGCGTAAATGAATTTGCAGCCCGATTTCCAAATGCCCTTTTAGGCGTTATTCAGCTCATGTTTTTATTTCACATTGGCAAAAAGTGGCACGATAAAAATTTTGGTGTTCTCTGGGTAATCATCTATGCAGGATCCATCTTGCCTTTCTTTTATTTTAAATCTGCCATTATCGATCCTTGGTTCAACTTCTTCATTTTCTTAGGCTTTGTTTATTTTATTGAATATTTGAGACTTAATACTCAAAAGATTTTTTCTGTGATGCTCTCCGGGACTTTCATGGGCTTAGCCATTCTAACAAAAGGGCCGGTTGCATTTTTAATTTTTATGCTGGTTGTTGGCATTCTATGGCTGTTCGAGAGAGAGCGACTCAAATTTTCGATAAAGCATTTTGCGTTTTATATACTAGCGCTTATTGTGGTTGGGGGTTCATGGTTTATAGTACAAATTTTTAACGATAATCTGCAGATTGTTTTAGATTTTATTTGGTATCAAATCAAACTCTTTTCTACAGAAGATGCCGGACATGGTGGTTTTTTCCTGTACCATTTCGTCGTGCTATTTTTGGGTGTTTTTCCGGCTTCAGTTTTTGCCATTTCCGGTTTATTTCCATCTATTTTCAAAAGCAATAAAAGCCTTATTTACAGAATAATGTATATATTATTTCTGGTAGTTCTGGTCTTATTTACCATTGTAAAAACTAAAATTGTTCATTATTCATCATTGGCTTATATTCCAATCACTTATCTTGCTGCATTGAGTATTAAATATCTCAACAGAAAGAGTATTGGCATATTAAAATGGCAATATATTTTGCTTTTTCTTATCGCATTCTTCATCATGATTGCGGTGGGCGCTCTTCAATACATTGGCTTGCACGCCAATGAGCTGGCTAATTCCGCTTTAATTAAAGACCAATTTGCCAAAGGAAATCTTATGGCACAGGTAGACTGGACTGGTTTTGAGTTTCTTATCGGCATAATTCCCTTAGCAGGATTGGTTTTGGTCTATTTTCTAAAAACAAGCATACTGCACAAAGTATATATTATTGCTACATTCACGGCAATTTTTATGTTTTTGGCTCAACTGGTTTTAGTTCCGCGCATTGAAAAATATTCACAAAATGCAGCAATCGAGTTTTTCAAACTAAACGCCAATCAGAATGTTGTACTCGAAACTATTGGTTATAAGTCGTATGCTCATTATTACTATGGCAATAGAATGCCCGAAAATCAACACGAAATATCAAGAGAAGATTATTTAAATCAGGTGCTTATAGGACAAACAGATAAAACAGTGTTTGCGGTTACTAAAGTTGGTAGATGGAATAAATTGAAGGAGAAATATCCTGATTTTGTAGAATTGTATTCAAAAAACGGATTTATTTTTTTAGTTAGAAAACCAAAAAATTAATACTCATGAAACGTAAGCTTAGTATCTTTTTTATTGTTGTATTTATTTTTGTAATACTTAGTGCTATTACCACTATTTCGCCGGCTAAGTATGCAAATATCAAAAAAATGAACTCCGATGTGGAAAGGGTTTTGTTGATTGGACACAGAGGCGCAGCCCAACTAGCCCCGGAAAATACACTTTCGGCTATCAAGGAAGCGCTTAAATACAATCCGGACAGAATAGAAGTAGACATACAACAATCCAAAGATGGTATTCTATTTCTAATGCATGATGAAACTCTGGAGCGAACTACTAGTGCCATTGGGCTTATGAAGGATTTTACCGCCGAAGAAATTGAAGGTTTTGAAGCCGGAAGTTTTTTTAACGAAAGTTATAAAGATGAAAAAATTCCGACCTTAGACGAAGCCTTTGAACTGATTAATGGCCAATCGGTTTTTTTGATTGAGATTAAACAAGCAGGTGACTTTTATCCGCAAATTGAAGAAAATTTGGTGAAAACCATTCAAAAATATCAGGCACATTCGTGGGTTATTGTGCATTCGTTTAATACTAAAGCCCTTGAACGTATTCATGAACTCGATTCTACCATTATTTTGCACAAATTATTTATCGCCAAAACTAATTTTCTGCCTATTCTCTACGATGGTGGATGGCATTGGCAAACACTCAAAGATTTTGATTATTGCACAGAATTTAGTTCATACGCTAGTTTTATAAACCCGCACCTAATAAAAACAGTACATGCAATGGGCAAAAAAATAAATGCATGGACTGTAAATGATACTACAGAAATTCAGAGACTTATCAATATGGGTGTGGATGGTATCATTACAGATTTACCCAATTTGGCTAAACCCATTATTGACCGAAATAATTCAAAGTGAAATCTCCAACATTTTTAAAAGCTACTTTTTTAAAGCGTTATAAGAGATTTTTAGTTGATGTTTTACTTGATTCAGGAGAAATTGTTGTAGCACATACTTCAAACACAGGGAGTATGCTTTCTTGTTTAGAAGAAAATGCACCAATACTTATTTCTCAGCATGATAATCCGCTGCGTAAAACAAAATTTACTTGGGAATTAATCAAAATTAACGGAACATGGATTGGCGTAAATACCCAAAAAGCCAACGATTTGGCTGAATTAATTATTAAAAATAATCTTATTCCCCATTTTTTTCCTGATTTTACTTTATTGAAGCGCGAATGGGTGTTTAATGATAGTCGTTTTGATATGTATATTGAAAATCAGCGTGAAAAATGCTTTTTAGAGGTAAAAAACGTTAGCTATAAGCATGAAAATGGCGCCTTTTTCCCGGATGCCATCAGTAAGCGTGGTCAAAAACACTTGATAGATTTGATGAAAGCACGTAAACAAAACTATAGGGCTGTAATGTTTTATATTATTCAAAGAAATGATGTAAACTTCTTTGCTCCTGCTGCGCATATTGATAAGGCTTATGCTGAGCTTTTTTGGCAAGCCGTTTCAGAAGGCGTTGAAGTGTATCCTATCAGAATGTCGGTGAGCCCCGAAGGCATCCATTTTGATAAAGTATTGCCGCTTATTAAATCCTTTGTTGTATGAAACTTTTTTTTCGTATTTTAAGTCTGATTTCATTTGGCCTAAGCATCCTTTTGGTAATTGTTCTCATAAGCATAGGATTGTCAATGCGGGTAAAATTAACTGCATTGGCCAACGAGATGTATCTATTGGCCAACGATACCATTTTCACTACGGTACTTATAAACCAAACTATTCCATTCGAGTCTAAAGTTTTAATTAGTGAGCCAATGAACGTTATGGCACAAATGATTATCAAAGAATCTATTCCATTTGAGGCCATTATTCCGGTGAGAAAAAATCTCGTTATTCCCATTCATCTTCCAATTAATCAACGCATTAATATTAAAGGAAAAATGTTTGTTTCCGATACCTTACCTGTATCATTGAATTCGCCTATCTCATTAAATCAAAATGTAAGTTTGGCACTAAATGGCAAAAGCATGTTGTCGGTTCCGGTAAAGGCGGATATTATTATCAGTGAGCCGCTTTCGACAAAGCTTAGTGATAGTATTTTTGTAAGCGGAAAAATGCCCGTGGAAATGACAATTAACGATAGTTTAGGGGTTCTTTTGAATTTAGATATACCCGTAAATTTAAAAGTCCCTATAAATCTTGAAATCTGCGAAAAAGTGAAAGTACATGTAGTTGAAGAAGTTTATATACAGGGTTCAATTCCAATAAAAATCGAAATTCCGGTGGCTATTCCACTCAAAAATACCGGATTGCATCAAAGGTTTATACGTATGGGCGATTTACTTGGAACTTTACTGCTGCCATAAAAAAAACAGGCCACCTAATTATGCATTTCAATAGCCTGTTTCATAATGTATTGTATACTAAATTAAAAAGCTCAACAAAATACCTGCTGCCACAGCCGAACCTATTACACCGGCCACATTTGGTGCCATAGCATGCATTAAAAGGTGATTTGTCGGGTCATCTTTTAAGCCCATCGTTTGAGCTACGCGTGCACTGTCGGGTACAGCAGAAACACCTGCAGCTCCAATAAGAGGATTAATTTTATTATCATCATTAAGAAAAACATTCATAAACTTGGCGAATAAAACACCTCCGGCAGTAGCAATCATAAAAGAAAGTGCCCCTAATACAAAAATCATTACTGATTCTGTGCGAAGAAAAACATCGGCTTGCGTTGATGCACCAACAGTTAAACCTAACAAAATGGTAACAATATCAATTAAACTAGTTCTTGCAGTATCGGCTAGGCGCTTGGTTACTCCAGATTCTTTAAGCAAATTTCCAAAGAACAACATCCCCAATAAGGGCAAAGCACTAGGGCTGATAAAAGTTGTAAGTAATAGTCCTAATATAGGGAAAAATATTTTTTCCCGCTTAGAAACCGCTCTAGGTGGTTTCATTCGAATAAGTCTCTCTTTTTTGGTGGTGAGTAAGCGCATGATGGGTGGCTGTATTACCGGAACTAAGGCCATATACGAATAAGCGGCAATGGCTATTGGGCCAATAAGGTTTTTCACTGTAGTGCCATCGGCCAAAATATTTACACCATTGGCTAATTTAGATGAAAGAAATATGGCCGTTGGACCATCAGCTCCACCAATAATGCCAATTGCACCTGCTTCGGGTGGATTAAATCCCAGCAATAATGCTCCCAAAAAAGTGGCAAAAATTCCTAATTGTGCCGCTGCTCCAAGCAATATTAGCTTTGGATTGGAAATCAACGACGAAAAATCGGTCATAGCACCTATGCCTAAAAATATAAGCGGTGGATATACTCCTTTTACTACGCCAAAGTACAAATAGTTTAATACACTACCTTGCTCATAAATACCCACTTGTAAATTTGCGTTTTGCAAAAATGGTATATTTCCCAGGAGAATGCCTGTTCCTATTGGTACTAAAAGTAGCGGCTCATAATCGTATCGGATGGCTAAGTAGATAAAAAACAGACCTACCAAAATCATCACAATATTCCCAATACTAAGATTTCGAAAACCTGTATATTTATAGAAAGTTTCTAATCCCTTAATAACGATGCCTGTTTCATCTATGGGTTCATCTTGCGATAGGGTTTGCGTTTGACCAAAAGTCTGGCTAAAAAATCCATAATTATTGCATACAATGTCTGCAACTACAATGGAGCTTATAGCAATAAGTATTATAATTAGTTTCTTTCCCATTGTTTATGCAATTTCTATCAATACATCGTTTTGCAATACAGTATCGCCTTCTTTAACTTTGATGCTGCTTATAACTCCGTCTTTCTCCGAAAGAATATTATTTTCCATTTTCATGGCTTCCATAATCATCAAATTGTCACCTTTTTTTACTTCCTGACCTTCTTTAATCAAAATTTTTAAAATAGTGCCCGGAAGAGGCGATTTTACACTATTGGATTTAGCACTAATGTTTTTTGTAAGCTTCTGCTCTTTTCTAGTTGGCGGCGGCACAACGGATCTTACCAGTTTTGGTGTTTTCGATGTTTTTACATCGGAGTGCAGCTCTACGGTGTAGCTTGTTCCGTTTACTTCTATTTCGGCAATATTGTTCTCAAATTTATCAATATTTACCTCGTAATCATTTCCCCTTATGGTAAATTTAAACTTTTTCATTTTATTTTAATTAGTATACCTAATGAAACATGTTCATTAATCTAAATATAACTCATTTTTTAATTTGATTTTATCGAACTGATTTCGCTTAAACCATATATCTTCGAACTCCATGGTGAATAGTTTCTCGATACCTTTTTTATGGTTATTGAGTGGCTTTCTTCATCGTGGTATTCGTTGGCATGTAAATAGAGAGCTATGGAAATAGCAGCAAGCACATCTCCCGGAATCCCGTTACATTCATCCTTACACTCCTTTCCTTGTTTTTTCATTAAATAATTCTTTCGCCAACTTAAAATGCGAGGAATACTCGAAAAAACAAAATATAGCAGAAGAAGGGCAAGAAAAACAATGATATACCCCATCACGGCGATTAATACATCCATTTCGGTTATAATCCCTGTTCCTTTAAGAATTATTGCGTTTATCATCATTTATAGGGGTATATTACTGTGTTTTCTTGGTATATTTACAAGCTTCTTAGTAGCCAAAGCTTTCAGCGAGCGGATAATGCGTATGCGTGTATTTCGGGGTTCGATAATATCATCTATATAGCCATATTGTGCAGCTATATATGGAGTTGCAAACATTTCTTTGTATTCTAGTTCTTTTTCGGCCATATATTTGGCTGCTTCTGCCGGTTCTAAGGTACTAAGTTTCTTTCCTTCCAGGATTTCGATTGCCCCTTTGGGTCCCATTACAGCTATTTCTGCGGTAGGCCAGGCGTAATTAATGTCGCCGCGCAATTGTTTGCAGCTCATTACATCATGTGCTCCACCGTAAGATTTTCTTAAAGTAATAGTAATTTTGGGTACAGTGGCCTCCCCATAAGCAAAGAGTAGTTTTGCCCCATGAATAATTATACCGCCGTATTCCTGCGCACTTCCAGGTAAAAATCCGGGAACATCAACTAAGGTAACAATGGGTACATTAAAGGAGTCGCAAAGTCTTACAAATCGGGCTGCTTTTCTTGATGCGTCAATATCCAAAACACCTGCCAGATAATTAGGCTGATTGGCAACAATACCAACCGGTATACCGTCGAATTTGGCAAAACCAATTACAATATTCTTGGCATAATGTCTATGAATTTCAAGAAATTCTTCATCGTCGACAATATGATAAATAATATCCTTTACATTGTATGGTTTATTAGGATTATCAGGAATAATATCGTTTAGTTCGCTAATAACTCTGTCGGCAGGGTCGGTGCTTTGGGTTATTGTGGGTTCTTCTAAATTATTTTGTGGTAAGTATTCTAATAACTTCCTAATAAGTAATATACCTTCCTCTTCGTCGTCGGCCCTGAAATGGGCAACACCCGATTTAGTGGCATGTACGTCGGCTCCGCCTAAATCTTCTATACTGATATCCTCACCTGTAACTGTTTTTGTAACTTTTGGTCCGGTTACAAACATGTAGCTATTTGTTTGACTCATTATTACAATATCGGTAAGGGCCGGCGAATATACAGCTCCGCCTGCGCAAGGTCCAAAAATAGCCGATATTTGAGGTACCACACCCGAAGCCATAATGTTCCGCTGAAATATCTCGGCATAACCTGCCAAGCTTCTAACGCCTTCTTGAATACGTGCTCCACCGCTATCGTTTATACCAATAATAGGCGTTCCCATTTTCAAGGCCTGATCCATTATTTTGCAGATCTTCTGTGCATAAGTTTCTGAAAGAGAACCTCCCATCACTGTAAAATCCTGCGAAAAGATAAAAACTACACGACCATCTATTGTGCCCCTTCCAGTAATTACTCCATCGCCGAGTGGCTTGGTTGCTTCTAATCCGAAATCGGTGGTACGGTGGGTTACAAACATGTCGTACTCTTCGAAACTACCATCATCAAGAAGCATTTCAATTCTTTCGCGTGCAGTGTATTTTCCTTGTTTGTGTTGCTTTTCAATACGATCGAGACCTCCTCCTTTGCGGGCTTCCTCTCTTAATTCAATTAATTTTTTAATTCTTTCCTGGCTGTTCATAATTTTGATTATTTATTTTTTCCGCAGAATTCGGTTAAAACACCAAATGTTGATTTGGGATGCAAAAAGCCTATTTGAAGATTTTCTGCACCTTTTCTAGGTTTTTCGTCTATTAGTTGGATTCCGTTCTCTTTTGCATTTGTAAGTGCTTCATTTACATCTGGCATAGCAAATGCTATATGATGAATACCTTCTCCTTTTTTGTCGATGAATTTGGCTATCGGGCTATCTTCGCTTGTTGCTTCCAATAGTTCAATTTTTGTTTCACCTACACGAAAAAAAGCTGTTTTTACGCGTTGATCTGTTACTTCCTCGATGGCGTAACACGTTAATCCTAAAATATTTTCGTAGTAAGAAATTGCAGCCTTGAGGTCTTTTACTGCAATACCAATGTGCTCGATATGTGTTGGTTTCATGTATCTGAAATTATTTGTACAAAAGTTGCGCTTTTATGATGCTAAAAAAATGATAAAAATCAAACCTAATACTGTTTGTTAGCAGAGCTAATTGAAGAAATTAGCACCAAAGGATCTCTTCTTTCCGTAAATTTAATATTTTTGTACCCTTATGCGAAATATTTTTATTCTCAGGCACGATAATCCTGATCTATTCATGTCGAAGGTTTTTGAATGGTCGAAACAATTTTCTGATATTGCTTTTTATAATAATTCACAATATACTAATCAATGGGCTGATACGGAATTCCACCAAATGCTGGCTGTAGATGCCCTTAATACTATTTCGGCCAATGCAAACGGTGCTTTTGAGCAATTGGATAAGTTTGCTAATCAAAACCCTGATTGGATGTTTGGCTATTTGTCGTACGATTTAAAAAACGATTTGGAGCTTTTACCATCCCAAAACATTGGCACTTTTCGTTGGCCGGAGCTTTATTTCTTTATTCCAAAATTTATTTTTTTTTATAAGAATGATTTAATTGAAATACACAGTTTTATAGTAGATTGCCAAGATATTATCAATGAAATTGAGCATATTCGCTTTTCTGAAAAATCAATACAAAAAGCCCAATTTCGTGCAAATTTTCGTAAATCGGATTATCTTAAAAACGTAGAATTAATAAAGCAACATATCGAAAACGGTGATATTTACGAAATGAATTATTGCGTTGAATTTACTGATTTTCAGGCAGATATATCTCCTTTCGAAATATATTCCGAATTAATGCAAAATTTTCCGGTACCATTCTCTTCTTTTTTCAAACATCAGAATGCTTATATTATTTCGGCCAGCCCCGAACGCTTTTTAAAAAAGAAAGGCCAAAAACTGCTTAGTCAGCCTATTAAAGGAACTGCCCAAAGACACCAATCTGCTGCCTACGACGAAATTATGAAAACTAATTTGCGCAATAACACTAAAGAAATTGCTGAAAATGTGATGATTGCCGATTTGGTTAGAAACGATCTTTCCCGCGTGGCCGAAAAAGGGAGTGTAAAAGTGGACGAATTGGCAGGGCTCTACTCCTATCCTACTGTTCATCAATTAATTTCTACGATATCAGCACAGTTAGCTAAGGATAAAACCTGGCTCGATGCCATAAAAGCTTGCTTTCCGATGGGCTCCATGACCGGTGCCCCCAAAGTAGCTGCCATGAAGCTTATCGAAAACTTTGAAAATACTAAGCGGGGTGTTTACTCCGGCGCTTTAGGATATATTTCTCCTGATAGAGATTTCGATTTCAATGTGCTCATCAGAACTGCGCTTTATGATGCCGCTACAAAGCATCTCTCGGTGATGGTTGGTGGCGCTATTACTGCGCTTTCGATTCCTGGCGAGGAGTTTGAAGAGTGCTTGATTAAAATAAACTTTTGGTTTCGCTTATTAAACACCGATGGAGATATTTTCTCCTGATTTTTTTTTCTGATATGAATGATATAGTTAAGCAATTGCATCTTTTTAATCAGCAGAATGTTTTATTCTGCGCCAAGGATCGAATATTACTCGCCATTAGCGGAGGAATGGATTCCATGCTAATGTTTCATTTATTTAAAATAGCCCAAATTCAATTTGGCGTTGCCCACGTAAATTTCCGGTTAAGGGGAAAAGAATCTGACGATGATGCCAAATTTGTAGAAAAAATAGCACTAAATGCAAATGTGCCCTACTATTCTACTGCTTTTGATACCTTAGCGTATGCTGCAAGAAACGGATTATCTGTGGAAATGGCAGCCCGGGAACTGCGCTACGCCTGGTTCGAAGAAATCAGGAGCCAAAATAATTTCCAGTTTATTGCTACAGCACATCATATAAACGATAGTGTTGAAACTTTTTTTCTGAATACGTTGCGCGCCGGCGGAATTAATTCTTTAACTGGTATAGCCGTAAAAAATGAATATATTATTAGGCCATTGATGTTTTTATCGCGCAAAAGTATTACCGAAATAGTTCAAAGGCAAAAAATAGCTTATCGCAGCGATTATACCAACAACGACACTGGTATTGCAAGAAATAAAGTCAGACACCACATAATACCTGAATTCGAAAAACTGATGCCCGAATTTACCGGACAAATATATAAAACAATGTCTTATTTAAAACAAGCCAATGATTTTATTGATTATCAACTAGAAAAAATTTTGAAAGCCATTCTTATAGATAAAATCAGCTATCAACAATATAATTTTACGGATTATATCATGCATCCGGGTTTCGGGTTTATTCTTCACAAATTGTTTTCGGAAAAAGGTTTCAGTGGTGCTCAGCTCGAACAAATGCAAATGGCCATTTCGGGATTAGAATTTGCCCATTTTTCATCAAAAAAATTCGAAATTTATGCCGGAAAAATGCAAATTTTGCTTGAAGAAATAAAAACTACCCAAACAATAATGCCTGAAATAATTCTTACACAACTTTCAGAACTTAAGCCTTTTTTTCGAGTTTCATATATTCAACAATTTCCGGATAGGAATTATTTTAAATCTCAAGCACCTGTTGAGTGCCTTATACTTGAAGAATCTCTTCTGTTTCCTTTAAAACTAAGACACTGGAAATCAGGAGATTATTTTATGCCATTTGGAATGAGTGGTATAAAAAAACTCAGCGATTTTCTCACAGATTTAAAATTAAATCCTATAGAAAAAAAAAGAATTAAAGTGCTAGAAAATGCCAAAGGCGAAATTATGTGGGTAATTGGTTATCGCACCGACAATAGGTATAAAGTAAATAATAAATTAGGTTCTATTATTAAATTAATTTACAATAATTTAGATTAAAAAAAAACCAAAGTATCAAACTCTGGCTTTAAAATAAAATGTTTGCGTCTTTTCGACAACCCAAGGCGTATATCTAGTTTTTATTAAGTCCGTTCAAATCGTCATAAGCTTGTTTTAGTCTGTCTATTAAAGATTTTTGTGATTCTCTTATCCAAACTCTCGGATCGTATTTCTTCTTATTAGGTTTATCGTCGCCTTCCGGATTTCCAATCTGACCTTGCAGATAAGCTTCGTTGCTTACATAATATTTTCTGATTCCATTCCAAAATGCCCATTGGATATCAGTGTCTATGTTCATTTTTATCACACCATAAGAGATGGCATTGCGAATATCATTTTGCTCCGATCCCGACCCCCCATGAAAAACAAAATTCACCGGATTAAGTGCGGTATTATACTTTTCCTGAATATAAGATTGAGAATTTTTAAGAATAATCGGAGATAGCTTTACGTTTCCGGGTTTATAAACTCCGTGTACATTGCCAAAAGAAGCCGCAATGGTAAAACGATGATTTATTTTGCTCAATTCCGAATAAGCGTAATCAACATCTGCAGGCTGTGTATACAATTTAGAGCTATCAATATCGGTATTGTCCACGCCATCTTCTTCGCCACCAGTAACACCCAATTCAATTTCAAGAGTCATGCCTAATTTGGTCATCCTTTCAAGGTATTTTTTTGAAATTTCGATGTTTTCTTCCAAGCTCTCTTCCGACAAATCTATCATGTGAGAACTAAATAGCGGTTTTCCACTTTGGGTGTAGAATTCTTCACCGGCATCGAGCATACCGTCGATCCAAGTAAGCAATTTTTTTGCAGCATGATCGGTATGCAAAATAACGGCTACACCATAAAGTGAAGCCATACGATGTACATGGTAAGCTGCGCTAACGGCTCCTGCAATGGCAGCTTTTTCGCCAGTATTCGACAAACCTTTTCCGGCAAAAAATACTGCTCCACCATTAGATAATTGAATAATCACAGGCGAATTTACTTCGCGCGCTGTTTCTAAAACTGCGTTTATAGTATCTGTACTAATGACATTTACGGCTGGTATTGCAAAATTATTTGCCTTTGCATAGGCAAAAATTTCCTGAACCTGATCGCCTGACATTACACCTGTTCCAACTTTTTCTAAAATTCCCATTGTTTTTATTGATTAAAGTTTTTACAAAATTACGAAATCAGCTTAATATATAAAATTATCTGTTGATTATTTCTCCATTTTCGCTTGGCTTATATGTACAACTCGCTGTGGAAATGGTATTTCAACATTTATTTTATCTAACGTGGGTTTTAAATCATTCATTATACTAAAAAAAACCGGATAATAATCTTCCGGAACCACCCAAAGCCTGATGCTCAAATTAATAGAACTATCTGCATAAGCCTCTACACCAACAAAAGGAACAGGCTCTGCCAAAACTCTTTTATCCTTCTTTGCCAATTCAAGAATGGCTTCCCTTGCTTTCTCTATATCTGTATTGTAAGATACTCCAATTGGAATTTCTAATCTTATTTTTCCTAAAGTACTAAAATTCTTTATTCTGCCATTCGACAATTCGGCATTTGGAATAATAATGGTTTCGTTTTGAAAGGTGGTAATAACGGTAATAAATAATTGCATAGATTTTACATAACCCGTGTGCTCTTTAGTACTAATCAGGTCGCCCACTTTAAATGGTTTTAGCATTAATATAAGTAAACCACCGGCTACATTTGCCAGAGTGCCCTGCAAGGCCAAACCAACGGCCAAACCAGCTGTTCCTAAAATAGTTAAAAACGATGCTGTTTGCACCCCCATAATGGCGGCAGCCGTTATGATGATAATAATTTTGAGCATCCATCCAAGCAAATCTATTACAAAATGGCTTATTGTACCATCAATTTCCTTCTTTCTTGCTCTTTTGTTGAGTACTTTTATTAAAAGATTAATAATTTTCCATCCAATTAAAAGCAGGATTAGCGCACCCAAAAAACGAGGTAAATAGTTTATGCTTAAATCAATGAGTTTCGCACTCAATTGCTCTATTCTATTAATATCCATCTCCATAGTATTCCACAAAATTATTCTCCGTTTCGAATAGTTTTACACAATGCAATTGTACGCCTAATTTCACAATTTCGGGCAGCAACTCTTCCCAAATGGCAATTGCCAAATTTTCGCTGGAAGCTAATTTCCCTTGCATAAAATCAACTTCGATGTTTATGTTTTTATGATCTACTTTTTGTATAATTTTTGTTTGAATGATTCTACTTAATTCTTTCAAGTTGAGCACAAAACCAGTTTCAGGATTAAGTTTTCCTTTCACCGTTACAAATAATTCGTAATTATGCCCATGCCAATTTGGATTTGAGCATTTGCCAAATATTTCTAAATTTTTTTCATCATCCCACTCACTTCTAAATAGCCTATGGGCAGCATTAAATCTTTCTCTTCGTGTAATATGTACCATAAATAGCAAATATAGTTTTATTAATCTGTAAGTCTCTTTGCCAACTGCTTAAAATCATTCAATCGAATTACATCGTCAGAATTTTGTACTATATATAAGGTATAATTTTTTTGTGCTTTAGATAAAACCGTAAATTCCCGATTTTCCAATTCTTGTCTTACAAGTATTTCGGGAATTATACACTTAAAAGCACCAAATCTAACGCTGTGTAATACAGCGCTAAGTTTCGAAAACACAATTTTATTATGTGTAATTAACTCTGATGAATTTTCTGTTACGAAAGATACTAATTCTAATTGATCTTTCGCAAATAAATGCCTAGTGGCGCAAATTTCAGAGAACTCACTTTTTACAAGCACTTCGGAATGCAAATCCAACAACGAAACCGGAATTTCGCTTAAGGCTAAATCTATTTCATTTTGCCTTAGCATATTCTCAATTTCGCTATGGCTAATGTTTATTTCGTTAAGTTCAAATGGAAAGTATTTACCACTTGTTACTAAATTGGCCAAAAATAAACTACTCATTTCAGAAGTTGTGCCAATATTCAGGAAACGCTTCAGTTGAGAAAGCTTTTGCAGGTCGGCATTTAAAAGTTCGTATTTTTCAATTATTTCAGATGCATATTGAAAAAGAATCTTTCCAGCCCAGGTGAGCTCAATATTATTACCAATCCTTTGAAAAAGGGCCGTTTGATAATGCTCTTCTAATGCCTTTATATGCTTAGTTACTGCTGGTTGCGAAACAGAGAGCAGTTCGGCAGCCTTGGTAAAACTAAGCTCTTTGGCTGTAGTAAAAAATACTTCTAATCGGAAATTTATCATGATAATAAAAAATCTGCATAAATTTTGGTCTAAAATTAACCAAATAATAAATATTTATGTAATTTTATTTTTTACAAAATTTAAAACCATGAAAAATAGATTTCTTATCTGGAGTGTTTTGTTCTTGTTTGTAATTAGTGCATGTAAAAATAATGAAGAAGAACAACTTGTCCCTCAGCGTGGAGCGATTCTGAGCTATTCCGTTGTTGGAAGCTACTCGGCAGTAACCTTAGAATCGCTTTTTGCTGGATATTTGGGCGAGCAGGCCGGTGGTGCATTGAGTTATGAATTTGATATAAGCTTATATAGTGTAAAATACCAAACTATTGATGCTCATGAAAACTTAGTGCAAGCCTCCGGATTGCTTGTAATTCCGAATAGCTCCACAGCAAAACCACTGCTAACTTTTGCACACGGAACCATGCTCAACAGCAATAATGTGCCATCAAAAGCCGGAAGTGGTCGCGAAGCCGGGCTATTGTTTGCTACCGAAGGATATGTTACGGTATTGCCCGATTTTCTAGGCTTGGGTTCCAGCGAAGGTCTGCACCCATTTATTCATGCCGAAACCGAAGCTACAGCAACCATCGATATGCTTCGGGCAGTTCGAAATCTTGCATCAGAAATCAATCTAAGCTTAAGCGACCAGCTTTTTATAACCGGATATTCACAAGGCGGCCATGTGGCCATGGCTACCCATAAGTATATTCAGGAAGAATATTCTTCGGAATTTACCGTTACCGCTTCTGCACCACTGGCAGGCCCTTACGATGTTTCAGGCATTATGCTCGACACACTATTGCTCCAAAAGCCATACATCGAACCAGCATTTTTGCCTTACCTGCTTTTTGCCTACAACGATGTGTATAAGCTTTATGATGATATCAATTCTATCTTTGCAGCACCATATAATACTACCATAAAAAATTATATTTTCCCGGGCACAAGCTTTGAACTAAGTCAACTTTCGGCCACATTGCCCGAATCCCGAATCCCAACAGACATTTTAAGTCGCGAAGTTTATCAGGATATTATAGATGATATGCAACATCCAATAAGAGAAGCATTGGCAAAAAATAATTTATACGATTGGAAACCAGAAGCTCCCATCTATTTAGTACATTGTGGTGGCGATGTAACTGTACCAATGTCGAATTCAGAAAAAGCTTATGATTATTTTAAAAGAAACGGAGCATCAAATGTGCAATTTGTAAACCCATCCAACGAACTGGACCACATTGGCTGTGTGGTTCCTTCGATGCTTTTGGCATTACAATGGTTTAATTCTTTTAAATAAGGTTTGAATATTCATATTTTTTTTATAAATTGCTAATGGTTTACCATAATCAAATTAAGTATGTCCGATAAAAGATTTAAACCCAGAAGTGTAAAAATTTATTGCTCAAACGAGTGGATGGCCGATTCTACAAAAAAATACCGTACTGCTTTCGATAAAAACGAAATCTCCTATTTATGGGCAGAATTTTCAGTTTTTAATAAACTTTTCGACGAAAAAGATTGGGAAGACGATTTTAAACTCAAAGCCTTTGACTTAAACGACGGTAAAAAAGAACTATGCGACCAGGAAGAGAAAATTAAAGTCTCAAAAGAAGAAAACGTGGTGTATTTCCGCAAAGGATGGGGTACCGAAGCTGCCGGCGGGTTTTGGGAAGAAGGGAAATATTCGTGGGAAGCCTATATCGGCAACACACTAATTGATAGTGCTATTTTTCAAGTTAACGACGTTGGACTGGTATCGGAAAACAATAATCCATATTTTTCGGTAGATAGCGTTAAGCTTTTTAATGGCCTTTACGATGGTTGGAAAATTGAAAAAAAAGATCGTCTTTACCTTAAAAAATTTGATCGCGACCAAACTCAATACATTTGGGTGGAATTAATTGTAAAATCAAAAATAAACAAGGCATACAACGCAGAGTTTTTCTTTAATTTTTTTGATGATGCCGGACAGCCCAAAGCCAAAATGTCGGTGAGCGATTTGGTTGAAAGTGGCAACAAAGATAAGCTTTATACTTTCAATCGCGGCTGGGGTAGCGATTCTACCGGAACCTGGAAAGACAATAAATACATGCTCGAAATCGTATTTAACGATACATTGATTGCAGCCGTAAGTTTCGAAGTAGGCGATGCCAACGAAGAAGGCGTACCCGATTTGATGCTTAACCGAGAAAATATCATAAAATCTGTAAGTCAATCAAGCGCACCTGTAGAACAAACCGAAAAATCGCTTGCCGAATTAATGGCAGAATTAGAAGGGCTAATCGGACTTCAGGATATCAAAAAGAAAATTAAAGATCACCTTCGCTATATCGAATTTATCAAACTAAGAAACGAAAAAGGTTTTGATGAACAAGAAAGCATTAGTTTGCATAGCGTTTTTACAGGAAACCCGGGATCGGGAAAAACTACCGTAGTTAAAATGCTGGGCCAAATTTATAAACAAATGGGTTTGCTCTCCAAAGGCCATGTAATTGAAGCAGATAGAGCAGATTTGGTTGGCGAATTTATTGGACAAACTGCACCAAGAACAAAAAAACTGATAGAACAGGCACGTGGAGGTATACTCTTTATAGATGAAGCATACAGCTTAGCTAGAGCCAAAGACGACCCCAAAGATTTTGGGAAGGAGGTTATCGAAACAGTTATCAAAGAAATGTCTGATGGTGCCGGAGATATAGCTATTATGGTTGCTGGATATCCTAAAGAGATGGACAATTTTCTGGATTCAAACCCCGGATTGCGTTCCAGATTTAATTATTACTTTGTTTTCGACGATTATTTGCCCGATGAACTAATGGAAATTGCCAAATATGCTGCCAAAAAGCGTTCGGTAGAATTTAACAAAGAGGCTTTAATCGCCGTAGAAAGCATTGTACAGGAAGCATATCGCAACAGGGATAGCTCCTTTGGTAACGCCCGCTTTGTGTATTCTATTGTAGACGAAGCCAAAATGAATATGGGTTTGAGATTAATGGAAAAGGATATCAAAAAAATAAGCAAAAAAGATTTGATGAACATTACCCTGGAAGATATTGAAAACCTTAAAAAAGTTGCCAAAGTAAGAAATCCGAATATAAAAATGGACGAGCGATTACTTGCCGACAGTTTACAAGAACTAAATTCTTATGTGGGTTTGCAAAATGTAAAAACTGAGATTAACGACATTGTAAAATTAGTACGATACTATCGCGAAACAGGCAAAGATGTGCTCAATAGATTCGCACTGCATACTGTGTTTGTTGGAAATCCGGGAACCGGAAAGACTACCATCGCCCGCTTAATCGGTAAAATTTACAAAGCTTTGGGTATACTCGAAAGAGGCCATGTGGTAGAAGCAGACCGCGAATCGCTTGTGGCTGGATTTACAGGTCAGACAGCCATAAAAACAAAAGAGAAAATAGATGCCGCCATGAATGGTGTTTTATTTGTTGACGAAGCTTATGCACTCGACGATAATTCCTTTGGTCGCGAATCCATTGAAGTTATTCTCAAAAACATGGAAGATCACAGGGGAAAACTAGCGCTTATTGTGGCTGGATATCCGGAAAATATGAGTAAATTTCTGAATTCAAATCCGGGATTACGCTCCAGATTTGATCGCACGTTTAATTTCGCAGATTACACACCACTGGAACTGCTTCATATTCTTGACTTTATGCTCAAACGCTACGATTTATTTCTCGACGAAGGAGCAAAATTGTATCTCGAAGTGTATATCGAAGAAATCTATAAAGACCGCGATAAGTATTTTGGAAATGCCCGCGAAATTAGAAAAATGGTAGAAGATATCGTCAAAAAACAAAATCTCAGACTGGCATCAATGCCCTCCGACGAAAGAACGCTTAAATTAATAGAAACCGTTACCATTGCCGACGTGGCTCATTTTGAGTATAAGGCGGCCGAAAGCAAGCTCGGAAAAATAGGTTTTGGCAGTAAATAATTTTTTTGTTTAAAAAGATGTTGATAACTTACCATAGTTATCAACATCTTTTCCACCATTTTTGTACTACATTTTTATAATTGATGCTTTTAATATAGCCCATAGTACAACAATAGTTTGTATTTTTGTTTCCAAATCTGTTTGCGAATGTCTCCAATTTTTGTTGATTATAGTAATACCCATGTTTTAATTGCCGGATGCAGTGAATATTACGACGAACCTGCACTTTTACCACTTCAGAATGTAAAAGCGGGAGTTCAACAATTTCATAAAATGCTCCTGGACCAACAAGTATTAGGAATTCCGAACGAAAACATAAGCCTTTCGCTAAACGAATCTAAGAAACAAATAATCAGAAAGTTAAATCAACTGGTAGATTTAGCGTCAAAGCAGGCGCATACCATTATCATTTATTTTGCTGGTTATGGAGTGGTTTCTCAAGAGAACAACAAATTTTATCTGGTAGCTGCCGATACCGGTTTACGCTTTTTAGAAGATGAAGGTATTAGCATACAAAGTATTAAGGAAAAATTAGCCAAGGCCAAAGCCGGCAAAAAAGTTCTAATCCTTGATGCACTTTACAGGCAAGTTAATGGAGGACAATCGTTTCAGATTAATGCATTTAGCGAGTTCGAATATTTCGACGACGTATATATTTTCACTAATTCTGTGGACAATGTGGCCAGTTTTCACGATTACTATAATCCCGAACGACCTACATTTCTCACCGAAAAAATTATTCAGGCCATATATCAAGGTAAAAATAACGATAATCCATTTTTAAGCACTTCCGAAATTTCTTCATTGGTCGATAGTTTATTTCAGAGCGAAAATCTAAGCCCCATGCCCAAAAGCTACGGCCAATCGCGCACCAGAGATATTTTGTTCTGCAAAAACAGTGCTTTTGATTCCAATATCGAACAATCCGATTCCGAAGAAGATATGGCTTGGGTGAAAGCACAACAGGAGAACAATGCTTTTGCTTACGACGATTACATAGACAAATTTCCAAAGGGCAAATATGTGCCTCTGGCTATCGAAAACTTAAAGCGCATTGAAGAAGACGACGAAAGCTGGCTAAAAGCCAGACGAAAAAACTTGCTTTTCTCTTATCGCGAATATTTATATAATTATCCAAATGGCGTACATTACGAAGAAGCATTGAAAAGAATCAAAGAAATAAAAATCAATGCAAGAAAAACAAAGTTTCACGAAGACTTAACTCAAGCACTGGAAGATACTAAAAACAAAATATTTGAACACACCGAGAAAACAGAGAAAGACGAAAGCATACAGAAAAAAAATCGTCAAAAACTGGATATGGATTTAATTGAAAGCTTTATCCGAAATGAGAAGAAAATTGCTCCATCAACCCAGTTAAATGTTTCTAACGAAGATTTATCTTTGCCCGCAGTATCAGAAACCGAAGAAATTATAACCGAATCATGGGCAAAATTACTGGTAAAACAAAAAAATCTGCCCAAAGCCATGGATGCCTATAAAAAACTGGCAATTAAATTTCCGGAGAAGGAAAAATATTACCTTGCCAAGGCAAATGAATTAAAAGCCCTAAATTAGATAAGTTTTCCGAAAAAATAAAAAGAGCTCTGAACCAATCGTTTAGAACTCTTTACTTGTATTAAAATGCAGATATCAGGTATACTCCTTCACTTCCACTTCGTTTTTCACCACCATAAAGCCATTCATGGCAAGAGCACGCATCTCATCTTCGCCAGGATAAACATGTACCGGAGCAATTTTATGCACTCTCTCTATAATTTTATTCACAAAATATTTGGAATTGGCCACACCACCGGTAATTAAAATGGCATCAACATCGCCTTCCAAAACCGGATACATGCTGCCCACATACTTAGAAACCTGATAGGCCATAGCATCAAAATAAAACTTAGCTTCGGCATCGCCCTGTTGAGCGCGAACTTCAACATCATAAGCACTATTTGTGCCTAAATAGGCCACCAGGCCGCCTTCACCTTTAAGCATCCGCATAATTTTATCCTCGGTATAACGACCACTAAAGCACAATCTTACCAAATCGCCTGCCGGCAATGTTCCGCTTCTTTCGGGGGAAAATGGTCCTTCCCCATCCAAACCATTGTTCACATCAATTACCTGTCCTTTCTGATGTGCACCAACAGTAATACCACCACCTAAATGCACCACAATTAAATTTAAGTCCTCGTATTGACGCATGGTAGCTTTGGCAAAAGTGCGGGCAACCGCTTTTTGATTCAGGGCATGAAAAATAGATTTTCGCTGAAATGCTGGGTGTCCGGCAACTCTGGCCAATGGATTAAGTTCATCTACCACTACCGGATTGGCAATATATGCCTTTGCATTTGGTAAATTCTTCGCCATATCGTAAGCAATTAAGCCCCCCAAATTACTGGCATGTTCGCCAAATTTTGGATTTTTTAAATCTTCAATCATCCGTTCGTTTACTTCGTAAACACCAGATTTAATAGGCTTTAGCAAGCCACCACGGCCTACAATGGCGCGTACCAAATCTAGTCGGATTTCGGCCTTCTTTAATTCGCCACAAATGATGTTTTTTCGAAATTCGTATTGATCGGCAATTCCTTTAAAAGGTTTTAATTCATCTTGCGAATGTTGAATATTCTTTAAAAATACAGGATTATTATTCACATACACAGCAATTTTTGTAGAAGTAGATCCCGGATTAATGGCCAATACTCTAACCATTTCCAACTCATATTGCGAATGTTCCATTTCAGCTACCATAAGATATCTCCTTTTATTAAGCCAAAGTGGCTAACATAATACTATTTAGTTTTGCATCTTCAGAATCGGAGCGCGAAGTGAGTACAATTGGTACTGTTGCTCCCAGAATTACGGCCGCTAAACGAGCGTTGGCAAAGTATGTCAGCGATTTATATAATGTATTTCCGGCTTCGAGATAGGGCACTAACAGTAAATCTGCATCACCTGCTACTTCGCTTTTAATGCCTTTATGCTCTGCCGATTCTTTGCTTATGGCGTTGTCGAATGCCAATGGTCCATCCACAATGCAGTTTTTTATCTGCCCACGCACAGCCATTTGGGTTAATGCAGCAGCATCTATGGTTGCCTGCATGGCCGGGTTTATAACTTCAACGGCAGCTAATGGCGCAACTTTCGGCATTTTATACCCTATTTTATTCATAAATTGCACCGAATTTTCCAATATACCGATTTTTGTTTCCAAATCGGGGGCAATATTCATAGCTACATCGGTAATTGCTAATAACTTATGATAATTTGGGATTTCAAAAAGGGCAAAATGAGATAAAACTTTGGCTTTTTTTAATCCCCATTCTTTGTTTAAAACTGCTCTCAGCAAATTGGCAGTGGGCACATTTCCTTTCATTAAAATATCGGCCTTGTTTTCTCTTACAAGCATTATGGCTTGTTTTACAGCTTCGTCTTTATCCTTAGCGTTTATGATAACGTTTGCAGGAATATCAATATTTTTGGCACTTGCAATTCTTCGTATTTCTGATTCGTCGCCGGTGAGGATAATATTTACATTGTGATGCAAATATGCTTCGAAAACAGCTTCTAGTGAATGTTCGTCTTGAGCTACGGCCAAAACAAGTGTTTTCTTTTGGGTAGCTTTTCTCGACAACTGAAATAATTCTTTTAAATTCTTTATCATAAGTATTTAATAAAAAAAATGAACTTATAAAGTACAAAAAAATAAGTATATTTATTTTAATTCATTGCTGATTAGTGGCAATGGTAAGCAAAAATTAGCTCATAATAATCATGAGTTCAGTCTAAAAAGATTGAAAAAATGATTATACCCCTGCCAGCGTTTTCTTAATTGACTTATAAACTGTTTAGTACAGTTACAGCATTTTATAAAAATCAACGCTGGCAGGGTTTTTAGACTAGACTCAATCATATAATGCCAAATTGTGCTTCTTTTACATATAAAAAAAACTTTGCCAAAAGATAAACAAATTTTGGCAAAGTTCATTTGCACTAGATTAACTAAACGAATCAGTTTTCAATAATTTCTTTTGTATCGCGGGCAATAACCAATTCTTCGTTGGTAGGAATTACCAAAACTTTTACTTTGGTATTAGCAGCGCTGATATCCATTTCTTTACCCCTTAAACCTGTATTCTTTGCTTCATCTATTTCTATACCTAAAAAGCCAAGTCCTTTTGTTACACCACGACGAGTAGTATCAGCATTTTCGCCAATGCCGCCGGTAAATACCAAAACATCTATCCCACCCATTGCAGCAGCATAAGCTCCAATATACTTTCTAATGCGGTAATCGTACATTTCTAAAGCCAATTTAGCTCTTTCGTGGCCTGTTTCTGCGGCTTCTTCAATTTCGCGCATATCCGACGAAACACCTGAAATACCAAGCATTCCACTATGTTTATTGATAATTGTACGACCTGCATCAAGTCCGATTTCTTCTTTTTCCATAATGTAAAGCAAAACGCCCAAGTCTAGGTCTCCGGAGCGGGTTCCCATAATTAAACCTTCGACAGGGGTTAAACCCATAGAAGTATCTAATGTTTTTCCATTTTTTATGGCCGCCATAGAGGCACCATTACCCAAATGGCAGATAACCACTTTTTGGGTATTCATATCAATTCCGCTAAATTCGGAAGCCCGATTGATTACAAAACGGTAGCTTGTGCCGTGAAATCCGTATCTGCGTATTCCATACTTGGTATATAATGAATAAGGAGATGCATACATAAAGCTATATGACGGCATTGTTTGGTGAAATGAAGTATCAAAAACGGCCACTTGCCTGATATTGGGCAATAGGTTTTTCATGGCGTAAATACCTTTTAAGTTGGCCGGATTGTGCAAAGGAGCCAAATCGCTTACATCTTCGATATCCTTAATAGCTTCGGGAGTTAAAAAGGCACTGGTTTTGAATTTTTCGCCACCGTGAGCAACTCTATGACCAACAGCATCTATTTCGTTCAGGCTCTTAATTATACCATGTTTCCCGCTCGATAAAATTCCCAAAACGTATTCAATACCATCCTGATGATCAAGGATTAATCCTTCAAACTTAATTTTGGTTCCATCAGATTTTACATGTTTTACGTAAGAACCTTTGAGACCAACTTTCTCTACAACACCTTTTGCAAGCACTTCTTCGGTACGCATATCAAAAAATTGATATTTTATGGAAGAACTACCGCAATTTAATACTAATATATTCATTATTATATTTTTACAAGATTAAATTGTTTTTGTAATATTATGACGGATATTTGGATTAATACCCGTTTTTCGCTCTTTGTCGTCGTAAACATAAAAACCGATACCCGATTTACGGCCATTTTGGCCTGATCGAACTAATCTCTTAATTATTGGAGGCGTTTTAAAGGTATGCAAACCAAATTCGTTGAATAAATTTTCCATCCATCTTTCCACACGGTCTATTCCTGCCTTGTCGGCAAATTCGAAAGGTCCCATTGGCAAGCCTAATCCGTCGCGCATGGCCATATCTATTTCTTCGATGGTACTTACACCTTCCATCCAAACACTGCATGCCTGATTAATCAAGCTAACAAACAAACGAACTGTAATTAAACCGGCGCTTTCGGCAACAGGAATCGGATGTTTATCAATCATTTTAGCAAAAATCTGTACTTTATCGCAAATGGCTTTATCGGTGTGAAAAGCTCTAACTACTTCAATAACAGAAGCATCTGGGGCAGTAGTAGAAATGTGCATAGAAATACATCTGTCCGGATAATCCAGGTGCGATGCCAATTCGGTAATGATACTATTGGTTGAATTGGTTGCTATAATAGTCTGATGACTAACATTATCTTCGATTCTTTTAAAAATATCCTTGCGAATATTTACTGCAAACTCTCGTTGTTTCGATAGAATTGACTCAATCACAATATCGCAATTCTTAAAATCGGCATAAGATAGCGTACCTTTAATTCTGCTTAAGGTGCTGCGCTTTTCTCCTTCGGTCATGCCCCAATGTTCTATTTTTCTGTCGAGTTCTTCGCTTAACTCATTAAAGGCATCCTTTATTTTCGCTTCCGAAAGCTCCAGGAAAATAACTTCTATGCCTTTGGTGGCAATCATCAGGGCAATTCTTTGACCTGTTGTTCCGCAACCAACAATTCCCACCTGCGAAAACATGGATTTTGGCTTTGCGTCGGCACTTAACGCATAATCGGCTAAATTTTCTAATAATTCTGACATCTGTATATATTTGTCTAATAAGTTTTAAACTATTTTACTGCTTGATTGGCTGTAATGGCCACCAAATTAACAATATCGCTAACTGAACATCCTCTTGATAAATCATTTATCGGGGCTGCCATGCCTTGCAATACGGGCCCAATAGCTTCGGCATTGGCCATGCGCTGTACTAGCTTGTAGGCAATATTGCCGCTTTGCAAATCAGGGAATACCAATACGTTGGCTTTGCCTGCAATTGCACTTCCCGGTGCTTTAGATTGACCAATGGCGGGTATAATAGCCGCATCAGCTTGCAGTTCGCCTTCAATTTGCATTTCGGGAGCCATTTCTCTGGCAATTTTTGTGGCCTCTACAACTTTATCAACCATTGCATGGCTTGCGCTGCCCTTGGTAGAGAAGCTTAGCATGGCAATCCGGGGTTCAAATCCGGCAATTGCTTTGGTTGTTTTTCCGGTAGCAACAGCAATTTCTGCTAATTCTCTGGCTGTTGGGTCGGGATGAACGGCACAATCGGCAAATACCATGATACCGTTTTCTCCAAACTGATTATTTTCTAATAGCATAATAAATGCGCCTGAAACTACAGATATTCCGGGGGCGGTTTTTACATATTGAAATGCTGGCCGCAACACATTGCCTGTGGCATTCATCGCACCTGCTACTTCTCCATCGGCATCGCCGGCTTTAATCATGAGAACTGCCAAATATAACGGATCTTCGATTAATTTGATGGCTTCATCGCGGGTTAATCCTTTAGATTTTCTGATTTCCAGCATCAGATTTACATAAGACTCCTTTTTTTCGTGTTGAATTGGATCTACAATATGTGCTTTTTCCAAAACATAGTTAAATCCTTTTGCTGTAGCTTCTTGCCTTATTTTATCGGGATTTCCGATTAGCGTAATTTGCGCTAAACCTTCAGCGAGCACAATATTGGCAGCTTCGAGCGTACGAGGTTCTAAGCCTTCGGGCAACACAATATGTTTATTGTGTTTTTTTGCATTTGATTTTATTTGTTCTAATAAATTCATGTGTTTATAATTAGATAATTAGTTCTTTATTCTGTATAAATATTCATCGTTTGGAGTGTTTTATAAAAAAAACTATTGTAGAAAACTTCTTATTCTATATTTACTTTAAGTGCTCTTTTTTATGCACAAATTTACTTATTTTCTGATTCAATTCAATGGAGTTCAAATGATTTAAGTCAGCAATAATAATGTTGTTTAACAATGGCACGCTATTTGATTTACAAAATCAGCAACAAGTTCTTTCATGGTAGCAACAAGAATTTTAGCCCGAAACGTCGGGCTTTTTTTTTGCTATAAAAGCTCAAAATTATCTCTATTGGATAATACCGGAAAATATGTTCTATACTTTTGCAGCTCAGCCTTATCCAATGTAATTGTCTTAACTGTTTCTTTATCTTCAGCCTTAAAAATAATCTCACCTATTGGATTCAACATAAGCGAATTACCAACATATTCATAAGGATTTCCGTCGGTACCAATGCGGTTAACGCCCAGAGTAAAACACTGATTTTCAATAGCTCTTGCATTTAAAAGGATATTCCAATTTTCGCGACGAGCTTTTGGCCAATTGGCAACATATATCAGTAAATCGTAATCTTCGACATTCCTTGCCCATACCGGAAAGCGCAAGTCGTAGCAAATTTGGGGTTTGATTTTCCAATCTAAAAAATCGATAATTATTCTTTCGTTTCCTGCTTCAAAATTTTTATGCTCATCCGACAAAATAAATAGATGTTTTTTATCATAAAACTTGATGGATTCATCGGGATAGGCAAAAATTAAGCGATTATAAAATTTATTATTTTCGGTAATTGCCAAACTGCCTGTAATGGCCATATTTTTTGATTTTGCCATTTTTTGCATCCAAGTTACCGTTTCACCGTCCATTTCTTCGGCGGTTTCTGTTGCTTGCATCGAAAAACCTGTATTAAACATTTCGGGCAAAACCAATAAATCTGATGGCTCCATTTTTTCAATCAGTTTTTCATACCTAAACAAATTTTCTGTAGTATTACACCAAAGTACATCACTTTGTATAAAACTAATTCTCAGCAAATTACTCATTATAAAGGGCTTTAATTCGTTGGTATAATGTAGGATGCGAATAGTTTAAAAATACATACCATCTGTGTGGAGTGAGGTTGCTCAGACTTTTTTGCGATAATTTTTTTAAAGCGGAAATTAGGGATTCTGCATTATAGTATTTGGCCGCGAATGCATCTGCCTGATATTCGTTCTTACGCGACAACTTATTCATGAAAATTCCGATTATCAGACTAATGGGACTATACAAAATGCCAAAACTAATCAGCGCAATGTGAATTTTACCGGTTTCGACTCCCAAGGCCTGTGAAAAGACAGGATATTGCAAAAAAAGAGAGAGCAGATAGAGCATTATACCGCTATAAATCAACGAAATAAAAATTGAGCTAATCACATGTTTATGCTTGTAATGGCCAATTTCGTGCGCCAAAACGGCAATAATCTCATCGCTACTTAAATCGCTGATTAAGGTATCGTAAAGCACGATTCTTTTTTTGGGGCCAAAACCTGTAAAATAGGCATTAGCCTTGGTAGAACGCTTTGAACCATCAATTACATAAATATCTCTAATTTGAAATCCCACATGCTGCGCAAATTTCTCAAGCTCAGTGCGCAATTCGCCTTGTTGGAGCGGTGTTTGCTTATTAAAAAGTGGTACTATTAAATTACTGTAAAACAAAGTCATAAACAAAGAGAAAGCGCTAAAAGCCATCCATGCGTAAATCCAGAAATACTGCTGAAACTGTTGATAAAACCACACCAAAAGATAAATCAACATACCTCCTAAAATAACGGTAAGTAAAACAGATTTTATTGCATCGAGAAAAAATGTTTTTTTGGAGGTTTTGTTAAATCCATATTCTTCTTCAACAACAAAGGTGTGATACCAGGAAAAGGGTAAATCAAGCAGTGCACTTGCCAACATAAGTGCCAACAAATATGCTGTTGCTAAAAACATTGGATTTTGAATATAAGTTAGCAAGAAATTATCAAGAAAGGCAAATCCACCCAAAAAAAGCATTAACAGGATAATCACAAACGAAAAAATCTCATGTATCAATCCAAAACCGGCATTGGTTTTCAGGTATTTCTGATTCTTTGCATATTCCGCCTGATTATAAATATCTGAAAGCAAAGTAGGTATTGGTTCAGAAAAACTTTTGCGGTTAAGGTAATCAACCAGCTGCTCAAAAACAAATCCGGCAAAAAGGATAGAGATGATTATAAAAAAAACAAGGTCTGGAGTCATACTTTAAAATTATTATGCAAAACTAGTAATTGTATAGCTTGTATGATGCATTTTTTTTTGTTAAAAAGCTGTCAAAATCAAAGAGAACTATTAACTTTAAGGCATAAATTAAATATACATTTTCGCGCCTGTAAAGCTTTTTTTTTATAAAACTAATTGATATATAAAAAATAAAACTGTGATTAAATGAAAAAAACAATACTTATTTCGATTATAGTGATTATAGTGGCAGCGCTGCTAATCAATTACTTAATGCCATCTTGCCTAAAACAGCAAGAACAAAAAATTGCAAATCTGGAAACAGTAATCCAAAATTTAAAGAAAGAAACAATGCCATTGGCATTTCAAATTTCCGGGAGAACAGATTCAACAATTAGTTTTGGCATAAAATTTCTGGATGAAAATGGAAATGAAGTTTCAAAATATCAACAAACTATTAAAGGCCGAGAGTTATTTTTTGATTTCTTTAATGTAAAGGAAGGAAATAATTATCTTGCTTTTCCGGATAAGGTTTTCTCTGATGCCGTTTCTCCAAGCCAAGGCATTGATTTAAAGCCACTTTACGAAAAGGATGGTTTTCCGATGATATATCAATCGGAAAACATTAGCGAAGAAGTTAGAAAATCGCTGATTGACTTGTTTGCTACTGTAAAATCAGGCGACGCAGGAAATAGAGACCAGTTTGGTAATGCTGTGCACGATTTGGATGGGATTAAAACTTTTGAACCTGGCATTACATATCAAATTATTACACACACCAAAGGTGGTATAGAGATTATAGAAAAATAAATAAATAGACAAACACAAACTATGGAAAATTCACTCGAAATATTGCATCAAATCAATTGGTTTTTAAAACCCGTTTCCGATTTTCTAATTTTTTTGGTTGGAACAAATGTGGGCAGGGTTATTTTATTTTTATCATTTGCCTTATATTTTGTTATCACTTTTGTTCATTCTGTCAATTACAGAAAATCTATGGGAAGAAATTCTTCCGGATATGGCTCTGGATTTCTTCCTTTTCAAACCAAGGTATATTTATTTTTTAGGGATTTATTCAATCCTATTCTAAAAATAATAATTCATTTACCTGTAGTATTGGGTGTTTTGCTGGCCTTAGGTATTTTAGTCGGAGTTTCGGAAGCATTGCAGGGCACTCAAGAGTTTTTTAATAACCATAAGCGGATAGAGCAACTAACAACCGTGGTAAAACACCTTGACAAGCGCTATAAAGTGGCCTCGGTAAAAATTGAGAAGATTGATTATGTGAACTTTACAACTCGCATGGAAATTGAATTTTACGGCAACAGCTTAACATCAGAAGCGCAGAAAAAACAAAGCATTTTGATTAAAGGCTTTGATATTTACTTTGATGCAATGGTTTTAAATTTTGATTATTCAGGCATTGCAGAAGGAAATAAAACAAATTTAGTGCTTCCTTACCGTGTTTTTAGCGAGTCGGTTCCGGCCAACGAAGGTATTAAACTAAATTATTATGGTAACGATAGTATTCCGCTGATTTACAAAAGAGAAGCCAGCGAAATATATGGCATTTCACAGGATGATTATCAAAAAAGAATCTCAGAATTTTCCAGATTAATTTTCGATAAGGAATATGCGCGAAAAATGGGTGTAAGAAGCTTTCAAGGTAATGCCGTTCACAAGCGTGTAGCTGAAGGTAAAATATACGAAATTTGGATTGAACAAACCGGGGGACTTGTGCTCAAACAGACCGAAGTTTTTTAGTTTTTATTCAATTTTTCACAAAAAACGCCGGAATAATAATACTCCGGCGTTTTTGTTCAATTTCTCTTAGGCCTTTTTAAATCTGCAAGATATTTTTGTTACTGTTTTTTAATTTTATCATCAGCATTACATAACTTAAACTAAAAATATACACTCCGCTTATTCTCAGCAACATAGATTCGAAGATAAAGGCTATGAAAATAGCTGCACCAATTTGCAAAATTTCTACTTGCTGCTGTTTTATACCTTTGTAAAAGAACATAAAAAACATCAATAATAGTAAAAATAAGCCCGATATTCCTGATTGCAATGTTGTTTCAAAAAATTGGTTATGACTGTTGGCTTTTCGTTCTTTAAATGCGATATATCCGCCTTTTTCATAGGCATTTAATACATTATCTCTATAATCACCGGTTCCATAACCCAAAAGCCAATTTTTGCCTATTAACTCCAAAGAAGTTTCCCAAATAATTAGTCTATCATTTTTACTTTCTGCATTTTGTTCTAATTGTGATTCTTCTGGCATATCAGACATGAATCTTCCGTTGAAAACAAAAATAAAGCCGAATATAACTAGGCCCACAGAAAGTGCAAGTACATTTCTGCTTCTATTTTTATTATTTGCTACCTGAAAAATTACGCCAACAACAAAAACCACAGCCAAAGCTAAAATAGCTGCGCGGCTAAGCAAGAGAACAAATATAAATAACAAGAACGATGCGGCAGAATAAAGCAAAATCTGCTTATGCTTTGCAAGCAGAAGCTTTTTTTTAAGGAAATAAACACCGATTAAGGCGAGTATGATATATAAGGCAAAATACCCGGGATGCATAAATACGCTCAGGCCGCTATAGGTAAAATAACTGTAACCGCGGGTAATGGCATAAAAATGAGACATATTTGCTAACGGATAGGTAAAATGTATGATTTGCCAGGAGCCATCTACAAATTGCACTGATCTATAAAATGCAAAAATAATCAAATACATGGCAGAAAATAGCACTCCGGCTATAAACATCAGCAATATTGTTTTAAATTTATCATTAAACTTTTGTAGCAAGAAAGGAACAAAAACCGGAAAAATAAAGAGTCCCAACTGATGGAAAAGTACCTTTGTGCCTCGCTCTAAATTCTCAGAAAATAAGGTAGATAATGCCAGCAAAATAAATAGTAAAACTGGAATCCAAAGAGCCTTATTTTCGAAATATATTTTTCTAAAACTCTGGTAAAAATTTTTATTGAGCACGGAAAACAATAAAAATCCGCCTAATAAAAAATTATTTCGTTGATTATCAAAAGGTAGAAAAAAAATAAAAGCCAGAAAAAAATAATACGATAAGTCTTCAAACTTTTCTTGAATTGTTTTATTCTGCATAAGCTAAAATTGAAAATGACACCAAAAATTTTTCAATAAAATCTTTATTCGGTTCCATATTTTAGGAACCAGACGAATAATTGGATAAATAAATGAAACATTCATATTATTTATCTTGAAAGAATCTACAACTTCTTTATTTCTGCTGATAAAACTAGAAAAAACACCGCTTGCACCTCCAACACGCATATTTACCATAAATTTGTCAAGATAAGCATTGCTAAGTTTATATTTCTCTAAAAATCTAAGCATTAGTTCAAAATCAGCTGCGTAAGTATAACGAATATTAAAAAGCCCGTATTTCTTGTAAACATCATTTTTTACGAAAAAAGTAGGATGTGGCGGATGCCATCCCTTTGCAAATGAATTAGGCTCATAAGATTTTGTTATCCATGTGCGTACAATTATGTCTGTATCATCTTCTTTCACGAAATTCAAATTTCCATATACTATGTCGCAACCGGTTTCTAAAAACTTTTCTACTACTTTAGAAACAACCGAATTGTCGACATACATATCGTCGGAATTCAGGGTTGCCACTATGTCGCCTGTGGCTAAACTTATCCCTTTGTTCATGGCATCATAAATACCTCGGTCGGGTTCCGAAACAAATTTGGCTATTCTATCGGAATACGCTGCAATAATGCTTTTTGTGCTATCTGTAGAGTTGCCATCGATTATGATATACTCAATATTTTCATAGTCCTGATTAAGAACCGATTCAATGGCATCTCTGATATATTTTTGGCTGTTGTAGCAAACAGTTATAATGGATACTTTCACTGATTTTAAGGTATAAAAATTTCAAAAAGCCTTTGCTTATGCGTTTCAAGGCTATACAAAGTTTCAAAACGCTTTTTTAAATAATCGCTCAAACGAGCACGTTCTTCATTATTCATATTTAGCACTTTAAGCATTGCCAATTGTAACTCATCTGCCGAAAGAGGGGCAATAAGCAGAGGATATTCCATTCCGAGCATGTTTTCAATATCGCCAACTTTTGTAGCAATTACTAGCGTTCCTGCCGCCATGGCCTCCAAGATAACCAATGGTTGTCCTTCGTTATATGAAGGCAAAACCAAACATAAGGCACTTGCTATTTGATTAAATTTCTCAAACTCGTTATTTATTATTCCATTTATATGAATATTGGATGTATTAATCTCAAGTAGCTGATTTTTAATTTCTTTAGATGTGAACTGGCCAAAGCTTCTAAGCCATATTAATTCATTTTTTGATGTAACGATAGCCTGAATTAACTCTCCTATCCCTTTCTCTTTTATGTAGTTGCTTAAAAACAAAAAATGTTTTTCTTTACTGATGTTTTGGTTGTATTCCGGAATTTCTATGGAATTGGCTAAAACAGTAAATTTTCGGCTAAATGGTAAATTCCGGTTGATAAATTTATCAGACAAAAAAATGATTCTATGGGCTGCCCCAAAGATTGCATAACTTACCATTCGATGAAAAAGCTTGCGTTTATAAAAGTCATCAAAATCGCCCCTGTGAATATGGGTAATAATTTTGGTTTTCGGATTAAGCAGCTTAAACAACAATAACGGTACAGCAGTTTTAAAACAACCGATAAACGACAAGGAAAAGGTGGAATAAAAATATTTGTACCTATTGTTAAGTGAGTATTTAACAACAAGATAGCTGTACCTAATGAAAGCAATATATTTATTAATCGAGAATTTTCCGTGCTCTAATAAATCAATATGCTCTTCAATAATGTGAATGTCAAATACAGATTGTAATAAATTAAGGTTGAGCCTATTGGCAATAGGTACTCCATGAATGCTTCTGGGCGGTAATTCACCGAAAAATAAAATTTTTTGCTTTTTCAAATCCACAAATTCAATATTTTATTAATGTGTGAGTTCAATATATATTATATAATCAACCACATAGATATGAAATCTTTTAGAAAATAAATTCGGGCGCAAACTTAAATTCTCAAAGATTATCAAATCTTTCAAATGCAATCTAAACTATTTTAAGCAATTTCGCCACTACGTGGCTTAAATGTGCAAAAAAATTCGTAATACTACAAAGATATCGCCACTAACGCAGCTAAAAACAAGTATTTGCTTAAGCAAACAAAAATCAAACATTTTATAATTTAAACGCCCAATTGAATTAGATTATGCTAGGTTTTTCGCACAAATTCGTCATAAGTTACCAGATTTTCTGGATATGTTTGATGCAGAAAACTAAAAAACGCTTCAAGTTTTGGCCATAATCCAACTTGATCAATTTCCCAGCTATGCCCCCAAATCATGATTTGATAATCAGCATTTTGGGTTGCCAGATAGTCAATAAAGCTTTTTAGAATTTCAAAATAGTTTTTGTTCCGATGCTTTAATACAAACTGAAATAGTAAAGGACTATGCTTTAATGAATTAAAGAGCAAAGATTTTACACCTCTATCATAAAAATGAAACGTGGGTTTTATCAGCGCAGGATTCTTTCCGGAATACTTAATATTTCCGGTATCTGCGGTTCTAACGCTCGCAAACATGCTATGTGCCTGAGATAGAATCGCTTTATTATAAAATCCTCCGGGCAAACAAAAGTGTTTTATTGCTTGGCCGGTAATATTTTCGAGGTAAATTTGGCCATTTTTCAATTCCGTATATACATTTTCGGGCGGAATTGTTGTGAGATAGACATGCGATTGGGTATGCGCACCTACTTCGAAGCCCGATTGATGTAATTCGGCGATTTGTTTTGCATTAATTACTACACGTTCAGGATTTTTTTCCGGAATAAAAAACATTCCCGGAATGCTATATTTAGCAGAAAGTTCCGCAATTTTGAAATCTTCCACTGCCCCATCGTCCCATGAAAAGCTAATTTTCAACATACAAAAAATAAACTTTGAAATAAAGGAATTATTTTGTTTTTAGTGAATTTTCATAATCCACTGCTCTGCCTCTGGCCAATATATCCCAGCTATAGTTATTTACAATCTTTTCTACCCCTATTTGCGACATTTGATCGCGCAGCTTATTATCTGTTAGTTTAAGCAGCACTTTTATCATATCTTCCACATCATTTTCAGTATAGCTAAGGCCATTACCGTCGATACGTTCGGTAGTTTGCACCTGATTGCTGATAATAATGGGAAGCCCGCAAGCTGCCGCATCTAACATACTGGTAGATTCTTGCCTTGGCCAAACGCCAATATCCGCAAGTTTATAATATTTAGGCAATTGCTGATAGGGCACAAACGGATGAACAAGGCACGATTTCAATTGCTGAATTTCTTGAGCCTGAGGCCCGTTTCCCATAAATAAACCCTTAAAAGGTTCGCCCATTTCAGCCAGTTTATCAATTGCCTGAGCCAGACAAAGCGGATTTTTACCTTCGGTAAAGCGGCCCGTATATATGCATACAATATCCTGATTTGAAATTCCCAATGAATTTCGTAATTCCTGCCTTTCTAAAGAGTTTTTATCAGGTTTATTAAAAAAATCAGTATCTACACCTAAACTTACAATTTTAATTTTTTCTTTCGGTACTGAATAATATTTTTCTGCAATTTCGGCGGCATCGGGGGCTATGGCATAACAAAATTCAATCTTTTTTGAGATGAATTTTGAAGGCAATGTACGCGAAAAATAAAAAAACAGCTTATGCTTCAAACTTACATTTTTATCGCTGATAATAGGAAAAACTGAAGCATGTATATGGTTGGCCGTAAATAGCTTAAACTTTAATTTGAATTGATGGAAATACACCTGAACTGTTGGAAAGGAAAAAACATCCAAAGACTGCACAATATCTGGTTTTAACTCGTTTAAGAGCTTTTTTATGCCTATCAGATACAATTTCCCCATTAATTCTTTGTAAGGCAAACGATGTAAATAGAAATCTTCAATTTTCCTTACTCCTGCTGGCTGAACTTTTTCCCCCAAATAAGGCAAATATATTTTGTCGTAATTCGGATCATTGTAATAGACTTGTGTGGTGGAAGTTACCAGATGAACATCATGTCCAAGACGAGCCAGCGATTTAGGCAAAACATTTTCTATGTAGCCCATGTTGTCGGAATAACTTATGGAAATCAAAACTATTTTCATTCGGTGTATTTGATTGTTTTCGATTGAATATAAAATTGCATCAGCCTAATAATTTTTTGTTTGCTTAAATTGCTCAATTTCAGGCATTAATCCGGTACGAAAATCTACCGGGGTGTATCCAAAATCATGTGCAGCATCGGCATGCGAAATGGCTCTCGATTCCACCATGCGTTGCACTTTTTCCCTGTAATCAATTTTTTTAAAACTCAGCCAGTATAATTTAATGGATAATAAATAAGCAATTGAAAACGGCACATTGATAAAATAATTTTTTTTTCTCAACAAGTCGGCAATTACCTTAAATGTTTCTCTCAAAGTAATTGGTTCCTTCCCAGATAAAACATACTGCTTATTAATGGTTTTTTCGCGATGCGTAAGTATTTGAAAATAGGCTTCGCCTAAATCTTTTTCATAAACCGGCTGTATAGGATATTTTCCACCGCTGATTACCGGAAAAAACTTTAGTTTATCTACCATTTTGATAAAGACTGAAATATTCTCATCTTTCATATTACCATAAATCATGGTAGGCCTAAGTATTGTAAGGTCTATTGCTTTGTTCTTAAGAAGATTATTAATTCTCTCTTCAATTAAAAGGTAAGGTTGAGCCGCTGCTTTATATTTCGAAAAAATTCCGGCTGTGTGCACTAAAATCATCCATTTTACACTATTTTCCGTAGCCTTTTGCACCATTATTTCGGACTTTCCGATGCCGGCCAGATGCAATACTACATCAATCCCCTTAAGTGCATTCGCCACAAAATCTTCGTCAAACAAATCGCCATATAAATATTCGAGTCTTAGAGATCCCAAATCTTCTTTCAGCATTTTTGATTTATCCCTTACAATAGCTTTTACGTTTAATTCCGGAATAGTATTTCCGCTTTGAATTAAGCGCCTTAAAAACCATTTACCGCTTTGCCCTGTTATTCCTGTTACTAAAAGATTCATTCAAAATAAATTTATAAAAGCGACAAAATTGCTCAATATTAATGGCTACAAAGAAGTTTTCAAAATAATGCTTTTGTCATAATCCCAAACAATCTTCAGTATAGAAATCAATAACAAAAATGTACAAAATATTTCAATACCCACATATATTTTTATAAATACTTCAAAATCAGGAATCCTAAGAAAGAACAAAAATGCAATTCCCACAAAATAAAGTAATTGAAGAAAGCTATAGAGTTTTACTTTGTTCAAGGCTACAAAGATAATAGTAAAAGAGCTTACAAGGAAATTGGCAGCATAAGCCCAGACCAAAATATGTGATAATTCGCCAGAAAATATCCAGTTTTCACCAAAAAATAGTCTAAAAACCGAGATACCCCAAATCTGGATAAAAATAATCTCAAACACTGCAATTACGGCCGAAAGAAATAAAAGAAATAATAACTCGCGCAAAATGCTCTCTTTTTCCCTGTATTTGTTTGAATACCTTTGCAATAACACACCCGAAAGGGCCGATCCGATAAATGCAACCGGAATAACTAATAACATTTTCGCTAAATCAAAAAATGCAGCTGTTTCCTGCCCGTATAATTTCCCGATAATGATGGTAGGTAAAAAATAGGTGGCTGAAGCCAGAAAAGCCGGAAGTAAATTGTATTTTGGAAATTGAATATATTCTTTAAACACCGTTTTAATGGTTTTCCATTCGAAATAGCTAAATGTAAGTCCATTTTTTATCGACTTACGAATAATGATGATTAAATTAGAAAAGTTTCCGATTATATCGCCATAAAACAATCCATGCGTGTTTTTGGTAAACATAAACAGAATCTGAGTGCTGCCTTCAAACAGCCTTCTGGTAAGTTTATTGTAGCTTAATTCTTTAAAAGCTTTTTGACGGATGAGCCAATAATGAAACACCTGATAGGTACTGTATAAAAAGATACCAAAGGGCAATAAATAAATGTAAAGGCTATATTGTAGAGATTGATTTAAGAATTCTGATACCTGTACCACAAAACTACTCAAAAACAAAGCTAATACTACACTAACCGCTAAATTTAGCATTATAGACAGAAACACCAGATTTGCTGCCCATTTATCTGATTTAGGCATTACAACGGCCTGCTCAAAACGCAAGGAGGCACCAACGATAATAATGGCTAAAACATTCTGATAGATGGCAAATGCACCAAACACTTCAGGCTCGAAAAAGCGGCGCAGAACCGGTTGTAAAAGCAATGGAATAAGTTGGGCAAAGACAGTACCACTCACTAACATTCCGGTATTGCGAAATATCTCGGATTTTAGTAAACTGCTGATTTGATTGCTAATAATACTCAAAAAAATGGGATTAAAACGGTACTTTTTTATCAATTCGATGGTATAAATAGAGTAAGGCAAGAAGGGTAAATGTAGTTACCGGAATTTTGAGAAATGAAATTTCTCTGTATAGCAATACCATAATCAGAATAAATGCATTAATAAATAAGAGCATAAAATTTACCTTTAAATGAGAATATCCAAGAATGGTAAGCCTTTGGTAGGCATGCTTGCGATGTGCCTGGCTAATTTTTTCACCATTGCGCCAGCGCTTGTATAAGGTATAAGTGGCATCAAACCAAAAGGGTGCGGCAATCATAATCCAGTTAAGAATAGAAAAATACAAAGTATTGTGGTAGAAAATGCCCAGTACAATAAGGGCAAATCCCAATTGTGTACTTCCGGTATCACCCATAAAAATTTTAGCCTTTGGCCAGTTCCAATACAAAAAACCTAATACAGAGGCAATTAATAGCAGATTTAAGCTGCTGCCCGTAAAAATATACAAAACCAATGCAATACTGATGGCCTCTGTGGACGCAAAACCGTCTAATCCGTCCATAAAATTGAACAGGTTGATAAACCAAACCATACCCACAACTACTACCGGATAAACCAACCAGGGAATGTCCAGTTTTATGTCAAAGCTGATAAACGGTCTCAAGCCATCCAAAAAATACAGTGCAAGAATTACCGCAACAAAATGAATGAACAGTCTTACTTTAAAGCCTAAAACCAGAATATCATCTATCATGCTCACGGCGGCAATCAAAATGCCTGATAATAGCGCCAGAAATAAATTTTGCGGAATATAATCCAGCAGATAAAACACTGTAAGCCCCAAAAACCAAGTGAGCGAAATAGCAATTCCCCCCAAACGCGGTGTAGGAACGGTATGCGAACTGCGCTCGTTGGGATTATCAGTAATCTGCTTCTTCAGGGCGTAATTCTTTATTAACCAGGTGAGAAAAAACGAAAACGCCAGCAAAATAATAGCCACTAATAAAAAATAGTGTTCGATTGTGTATACCATTAGGGATTAATTACGATAAATCTAAATCTTTCAAACGTTAAAATTCTTTACATAAAAAATCCTTTAAATGAATTTGTTCTATCCCTTTATAATTCGTGCCGGCATTAAATTCATCTAAAGTTACTACATATTTGGGGTAATTATCCTCAATTTTTAATAAACTACCAAATTCCCTGTTGATGGTATTTTCATCAAAAAGCATATAGGATACCTGGATGTATATCCGATTCCCTTCTTTTTCTCCAACAAAATCAATTTCCGCAACACCTGTCTTACCAACATAAATCTTAAAACTTTGTTGTTTTAAATGCATGAAAACTGCATTTTCTATAACTTTATTTATATCCTTACGCCTGTCGAAGCCTCTGATGCAGTTACGCAAACCCAGATCTTCGAAATAATACTTTTCACCTACTTCAAAAATTTTCAGTCCGGCAATATCGAAACGCGAAACCTTGTGAATAAAGTAGGCATTTAGCAAGGGTTTAATATAATTGATAACCGTTTGGGCCGAAACCGAGCTAAGTTGCGATTTCAAATATTTGGCAATATTTGCAGCAGAGAAAAGATTTCCCACGTTATCGGCCAGAAATTCAACCAGATTTTCTAAAAACGAAATATTACGAATATTTTCTCGTGCAACAACATCTTTAAGTAAAATTGAAGCGTATACATTTCTCAAATACTCAAAAACTGCATTCTCAGAAAGTCCAATAACTTTTAAATATGGCATGCCGCCAACGCTTAGATACTTGTATAGATTTTCGCTAGTATTATCTAAACTAAAAAAAAGTAAAAACTCGCTGTACGACAATGCATGTACCGTAAATTCAATATACCGCCCGGCCAAATAAGTGGCTAATTCTCCCGAAAGCAAATTGGCGTTGCTACCACTGCAAAATATATCGCAAGCGTTTTCGGCCAGAAGACTTCGCAAAGCCAATTCAAAGCTGGTTATTTCCTGTACTTCATCTACAAACAAATAGTTTTTAGCTCCCTTAATCAGTTTTTCTTTAACAAACGCATATAATGAAGTATCGTCGGTAACAAACGAAAAGTCTTTTAATTCTTTATTAATATAAATAATGTTTGCTTCCGGATTATCTTGTTTTATGTGCCGAATCAACTGAAAAAGGATATAACTTTTCCCTACCCTTCTCTGACCTGAAATTACTTTAATTATTTCTTTATCAATAAAAGGTTTTATCCGATTCAGATACATCGGACGGTCGATATAGTTTTTCGTACTCAGAATCTCATCAATCATAATTGAAACTATTTTTAAAAATTGCCTTTTTATCAAATATGATTGACAAAAATACGAATATTTATTGATGATTTCAGTCTCAAAAATAGTTTTTAGACTGAAATCATGTATTAATTAGCAAAATTCGAATAGCTATTCGAGTGTTTTTCGATTTTCTGTGCAAAATTTACTAAAAAATAAGGCTCTATGTCAAATATAATGTGTATTTAATAATTGAGTCTAGTCTAAAAACCCTGCCAGCGTTGATTTTTATAAAATGCTG
>DYOH01000107.1 GCA_020720625.1 Acetofilamentum sp.
CAGTTACAGCATTTTATAAAAATCAACGCTGGCAGGGTTTTTAGACTAGACTCAAATATATAAAGGCTATTTTAAAATGAGGAAAATACGTGCTTATGATTAATCAAAGTAATTTATTCCTATAAGCGAAACATCGTCTATTTGCTCGTTTTCGCCTTTCCAGTAATGAAAAGTTTCGAGTAAAGTTAATTTTTGTTCTTCGAAACTTTTTTTGCCTATTTGTATTAACATTTGCTTTAACTGCTTAATTTTGAATTTTTTGTTTTTTGGTCCGCCAAACTGGTCGGGAAAACCGTCGGTAAAAAGGTATACCGTATCGCCGGGCTCTAAAGTCATGTATTGTTCGGTAAAATCTGTAGATTCAACATAATAGGAGAGCGGCATTCTTTCGCCGCAGAGTTCGATTAGCTGCTCTTTTCGCAACACATAGGCCGAGTTAAAAGCTCCGGAGAAAGCAAGTAACTTTTTTTTTGTGTGGTAGCTTAATAAAACGCCGTCGAGACCATCTTTTAATTCCTGCATTTCGCCTTTTTGATCGAGGGTTTCCATAATCTTCTTTCTTAGTTTATTTAAGATTATTGAAGGTTGCAAGCATTTTTCACGTAAAATTATTTCGTTCAGCAAATTAATGCCCAAAATGCTCATAAATGCACCCGGAATGCCATGTCCGGTGGCATCAAAAATTCCAGCCAAAATATAATCGCCAATTTTCTGAAAATAATAGAAATCGCCGCTTACTATATCTTTGGGCAGATATACTATAAAATGTTCGGGTAAATTGTTTGTATGTTTATATACGCTTAACTGAATAGCCTGTTGAATATAGTGGGCGTACCAAATGCTTTCGGTGGTTTGTTTGTTTTTTTCTTCGATAATGCGCAAATAGGCCTGTATTTTGTCTTTGCTCTTTTTTATTTCTGTTTGCGTTTTTACACGGGCTATTAGTTCGGGTGGGTTAAAAGGTTTGGTAATATAATCTTGCGCTCCTACTTCAAAGCCCCTTAAAATGCTGTGCCTGTCGGCCTGGCCAGTTAAAAAAACAATGGGCAAATCGTCGAAAATGGCATTGCTCCTGATACTTTCGCAGAGATCAAATCCGCTGGTGCCGGGCATATTTACATCTAATAATAAGAGATCAAATTTTTGGGTGTAGATTAATTTTAGCGCCGATGCAGCATTTTGGGCGTAGCTGATATCATAATAATGCGCTTCGAGAATATTTTTTAAATATTCTGCGTTTATTGGATAATCGTCAACAACCAGAATGTAAATTTTTTCCATTTTTTAGATATTCGTTTTTGAAATAGCTGTATTTACTTAATTTGGTTCTTTAATTCCCTGCTTTGGCTTTTATGTTGCATATCCTTTTTTTTAGGTTGCTAATATGCGTAAAATATTAGAAATTTTTTGACTATTCATTATTTTTTTGGCTACTTTTTATGCGTTTAAATTTGGCTGAGGAACAATATCTTTGAAAATTAGGATTCTATGGTAAGATTGGACATGAATCGCTGGCTGAATTTGTGTCTAAACAAAACATTTTTTATGGTCATTTAATTTTTTATTTGTGGAAATATTCCGAATTTAGCTCTCTATTAAAATACTAAAACTAAATTCTAAATTACAAAACGAGGGAAATTATGAAAAGAATACTCATTTTAATGGCGGTACTTTTTTCGGTACAGTATGTGAACGCCCAGTTTGGCATTAGAGCTGGTTTAAACTCTACGGCCACTCAGATTGACGAAATTTTGCAAAATGCTGATGGACTTGATGAATATAAAGTGTCGGCTGCCGAAGCAAGGGTAGGTTTTCATTTTGGTTTGATGGGAAGAATCAATTTGGGAAATTTATATGTGGCTCCCGAACTATTGTTTAGTTCTATCAACAGTCAGATGAATGTAGAAGATTTGATTAATGGCGGCACAAAATTGGCCGATCAATCTTACAAAAAAATTGATGTTCCTATTCTTGTGGGACGAAAATTTGGTCCGGATGGTTTTGCTCTCCGTTTGGAAGTTGGCCCTGTGGCTAGTTTTATGCTTTCCAGCGAATCTTCATTGACCGAAATTACCAAAGAAGAAGTTAAAGAGGATGTAAAAACTGCTACATGGGGGTTTCAGGTCGGTGTAGGTGTTGATTTATTCGAAAAAATTGGTGTGGGTGTGAGATACGAAGGCGGATTAAGTTCTCTGGGCGAAGGTGTTACTATCGCAGGAAAACAGCAAACATTTGATGCACGTACCCAGCAGTGGATTTTAAGTTTGGCATACTATTTTTAATTTCTGATTTCTTTCTTCTAATAAGTTAATGGCTTTCCGGATGTTACTTACTTTCGGAAAGTTTTTTTTTATTCTGTTTCCCAATCTGAAATATTAAAATTTTCTGCTTTCTTTTTGAATTCGAAGGTATAGGATTTCATGTCTTCGGCATCGAAAATAAATAATTTACCCGTCATTATTTCACCGGTTTCGGTAACTATTTTTAAAATTTCGTGGGCCTGAATGGTTCCTATTATTCCTGCAATGGTGCCGAATAATCCAAAGTTCGATGATTTTAATAATCGTTCATCGGTGGGTATTTGTGGATACAAACAGCGGTAGGATGGCCCATTTTGGTAATTAAATACACTTACCTGACCTTCTTGCCCAACTACGCTGCCGTGCACTAGTGGTTTTCCGGCGAGTATGCAGCCATCGCTTAGGGTATATCGCGATTCGTAATTGTCGGTACAATCTACTATTATATCATATTGTGAGAGAATATTGAGCGTTATTTTGTTTCGATTAAGGTAAATATTGTGAATTTTGAAATCTACAAAATTATTTTGTTCACGCAGTTTTTTTTCTACAACCACCGTTTTATGCTTTCCTATATCGAATGCACCAAAAAGCACTTGGCGTTGTAAATTGCTTTCTTCTACTTTATCAAAATCAACAATGCCTATGCGACCAATGCCTGCTGCTGCAAGATATTGCAGTACAGGCGTGCCCAATCCGCCGCTTCCAACTACCAAAACGCTGGTTTTTCGTAATTTCTCCTGGCCGGCAATGCCTATTTCAGGCATTAGTATATGACGTCGGTAGCGTCTAAGTTCTTGTGCATTTAATATGGATATGGGCATAGCACTTCTTTTTTTGCAAAATTGCATTTTTTTTTATCATAATAAAAATTTTATCTCCATTTGCGCCATGCTTTTGGATAGGCTTTTGCCTTTGGCTGCAATAATTTGTGATTTTTGTATATACGATTTTAGGTAATTTAATAATATCCCGCTACTAGGGCTATTAAAATTTGATTTGATTAATAAATATTAGATATTTTATCATTAGCAATGGAAGTGTATCAACTAACAACATTGAAATGCGAATTTTGGATGTAATATCGCTTAGTTTAGGGTTCTGATATTATTTTTATCACAATGGTGCACTATGTAGGGGCTGCTGAAAAATATATAATTATTTTTAAATCAATATTATAAATCAAATATTTGATGCTTCAATGCAAGGTTTTTCACGCATATTGCTATTTTTCATGCATTGATTCTTCATTTACAACAATAAGCACTTAGAGTTAATAGTGAGCATGTATTTTTTTAAGAGATATATTTATAATTAGCCGTAGCATTTATGCTACGGTAAAATTTGACATCAATAATCGGCTTTAGCCTAAAAAATATCAATAATTTTTTGGCTAAAGCCCAGTATTATAATATATTCATGCATTCCGTAGCATAAATGCTACGGCTACTCATTGTCTCAATATACCAACCCAATTCAGCATATTTTCAAATTATTCATTGAAAAATATACCTAACTGAAAATAAATATTATGCTTTTGATTCTTGCATTTTTTGTTACTATGCACTCTTTAATGAACTAAATACTTTTTCAGCTGACCCTAAGCATGGTACAAAGTTTCATTATGTAAAACTTTACTTTTTGTAACATTGTGTCATACCTTGAGCGACTTAGTTGTTCATTAAAACTGAACTAAATAACCTTGATTTTGAATCTAAAATTTGGAGGAAGAAGCATGCCTTCACAAAAAAAACCTTGAAGCATTTTTTATACTTTAAGGTTTTTTCTGTTTTATATCGAATAGCCTGTAATTCAAACCCAAAGCTAAAGCGAGTAAGCCTAATTTGCCTAAAAAAATGGCCAAATTATTTTCTCAATGATACATTAAGCCAATTTTTCTTCGGCGTAACTTGTATATAATTTGTCGAAAATACTGCCAATTTCCTCGTCGGCAATATCAAAAGCCTCTTTGATTGACATGCCTCCGTATTGATAGCGAAGTTTTTCGAGTTCCACGCAATAGAACTCACCTTTTTGTTTTAGTTTACGCTTAGCCTCTGTGGCATAAGCCAGTTTTTTGCGTCCTTCGATTGAAAAAGGCAGTGAGCAAACTACAGCATAAGGTTTTTGATGCCTTTCAAATTCCTGTGCCAGTTGTTCTGTAAAATAAGTACCTGTATGTCCTCCTAATCCAGCCAACAGAATATATTTGTCGTCGTGAATGGGCAAATCTTTTAGCTGCTGAGGCAATTCGGGCATAGCGCTCATATCGGAAACAGGGTATTCTTTTCCGTCAATCTCTTGCATAACGGTTTGTGGCACATATTCGATAAATTGGGCTTTTTCATCAAGCTCCGAAATTTTTTGATCGCTTACGTAGGTAAATTTAGCATCTACTCCTTTTTTATGCAGAAGTTTTACCAAATAAGAACCGGCGGTTCCGATTCCAATCACATGAATGTTTTTCTTTTTTGTCATCTCGTTCAATTTTAAACAATTAATATTTTAAGTCAAACTAAAATTTTTCCTTTAGTAATTTAAAATTCTTGGCTAGGTGGAAGAATTGTTTTTTCAATTTCATTTGGCGTTGAAATAATCTATGGTTCTTGCGTAAATAAGTTTGCGTTTGTTTTTTGTATTGCTGTATTGTTTAATCCAGTTTTGCTGTTGGTCGTAATCGTATTCGTACCAGGTTTCGCTGCCAAAATCGCCATTGATGGCCGAATATATCTGGTCGCCCCACTGGTTGTATTTTATTTCTACGGCATAGCTGAATTTTCCGTTCTCGTCGAAGTTTGATTCTTTGATTAATTCGTTTTTTTCATTGTACTCAAACTCTACGATTCCTTCTGTTTCTAAATTGCATTTTTTCTCTGTTTCTCTGCTTATGCGGCCTTGTGCGTTATATTCGTAATCGTAAATCCAACAAATGGTATTTTCTGATTTTACTGTTTCGCGTACAAGTTTGCCCGCCGCATAATCAAGTATTATTTCCTGCATCAGTGTGTCTTGGGAGTCGAATTTATTTATCCCGATTAGATTGTGGTGTTCGTCGTATGCGAAATTCCAATATTCTTTCGATAAAATATCGTTTTTTTTAAAAATTTGGTTTTCGGAATTAAATTCGTTCAAAAAATCAACGATAAGTATGTCTTTTTCATATATTTTATGAAAAATTAGATTGCCTGTCTCATCAAATTGATAAAGTTCACGATTATCTCCGAATTTATCCTGATTTAGTTTTACAACTTGTTTTACCTTTGATTTAAGGTAATGAGTAACCGTGTTTTCCTTGTATTTTTGATTAATCATGCAACTAATTTAAGTTTACTAAACATAGTAATTTTTTTTACAATAAAGCATTTTTTAGAACATAGTTTTTAAAAATTTATTATTTTTTAGGTTTTAAGGTTAAGAAATTTGTATTTATTGGGTTTATAGTTTTTACTATATTCAGTGATTGAAGTTGGATTAATTGCGATTGCGTTGCGTATACACCGGCTTTTACGATGGTTCATTATCGGTTTTTACAGCGCTTTAGTATAAACTTGCTTGTTCTCGAAGATTAGGAATATGCCTTGAACATACATGTCTTCTCTCTTAGGAATTTCCGGTTTAATTTTGTGCAAGGTCGAAGAATCCTTCTGAAAAAAAAATAAGGGCAAGATACTTTGGAAATGGCCTTCTGAAAAAAAAATAAGGGCAAGATACTTTGGAAATGGCCTTCCGGAAAAAAAATATGGGCAAAATACTTTGGAAACTGCCTTGCGGAAAAAAAATAAGGGCAAAATACTTTGGAAACTGCCTTGCGGAAAAAAAATAAGGGCAAAATACTTTGGAAATGGCCTTGCGGAAAAAAAATAAGGGCAAGATACTTTGGAAATGGCCTTGCGGAAAAAAAATAAGGGCAAAATACTTTGGAAACTGCCTTGCGGAAAAAAAATAAGGGCTAAATCCTTTAGAAACTGCGCTAATGAAAAATTTTGAAAGCTATTCTTTTTGATGATGGCCGCAAAATAGATTAAGGTTTTATCTTTTTGTGGCTGTCGATTAATTTAATAGAGGCTTTTGATGTGGTGTACTAGAAAGCAGCAAAATTTGCTTCAAACCTAAATCAGCGTTTTGCAAAAATATTCAGTTGCAAATCCATGGTTTTATCTTTTTGCAGCAGTTGCAAAAGCGGACTAGTTTTTAGCCTGTTCACATTGTAAATGTCGTAACGGAAGTTTTGGCGCTGCAATATTTCAATTACTTCGGAAAGTTGCTGTTTCTGTGAACTAAAACTATGAAATTCAACAAACAAGTTTTTTACTTTGTGCAAATGCGCTTCACAATCTTTAAGCACTTCAAGTTCGGCACCTTCGATATCCATTTTCAGCATATCAACGCTGGCTTCTTTGGCCAAAAAATCGGCCAGACGTATACTTTGTATCTGCATTTTATTTCCGGTACCAAAAATACTGGCATCGTCGGCTCCGGCACCACTTATTTCTATGCCCATGTTGTTTGTCCAAACTGCTTTGGCGTGTACTTGCACATTTTTTATTTTGTTGTGGTCTAAATTGGCACAAAGAATATTGGCCACTTTGGGGTGTGCTTCAAAAGCTTCTATGCGCGCTAGCGGATAGCCTTTGCTGAAATAGAGTACACTCATTCCGATATTGGCACCACAGTCGTAAATTACCGGCGTTTCTTTATTTGTTTTAAAGCGGTAGAGTTCGTCGGCAAAAATTTCTTTAAACTGCCATACAAAAGATTCGGCATCGCTAAGGGTAATTTGCAGACCCTTAAACTTTGCGGTGTAGTTTTTTAAGCGCAGTTTGTTTCCATATTTTATGGCCAGCCACCAGAATATTCTTTGGTTTTTATCGCGCATAAACCGGAATAGTTCTCTGAAAGTAAGTTTAAATGCCAGAATCATATTCTTTTTTGTTTTCAGGGTTGATTTGTGTGCCGCAAACGTAGTTAAATGCACGAACATAGCCTTTTATTACTGTATGTATGTTCATTTCTTTTTGTATGATTTGTAGTGATTTTTCGCCCTGGTCTATAGCTTTCTGCGGATTTTTTAGCAGTATGCTAAGTTTATCTGCCAAATCGCGGGCATCGTTATCTCTAAAATACAGTCCATTAATATTATTTCTAAGCAAATGTTTTTCTGTACCATCGGCTATACTGCAAACAATGGGTTTGCCGAAGGCCATAGCCTCGTTAATGGATAATCCGCCCATCCCGGCCAAAACATATACCAACGACGACATTAGCTCGCGCCCTAAGGTTTCGTTGTCGTAAACGCCTCCTCTAAAAATTACCTGTGATGTAAGTTCCATATCCAAGGCTTTTTTTTGCAGATTCTTTTGTTCGGGTCCGTTCCCAATAATCACCAATTCCAGTTGCGGAAATTCTTTTTTAAGCAAATGCATGGCATCCAAAATCAAATCTACTTTTTTCCATTTTACCAGCCTGCCTACATGTATTATTCTGTGTTTATTTATTTGGGGTGGATTTGCTGAGTGCAAAATTGCTTGTCTTGCTTGCTCTATTCGCTCGGTATCGGGCGAATTGCCTGTAATAAAAATAGATTCGGGCGGTAAACCATAACTGCCAATAATTTTTTGGGCATCGGGTGTATAGTTTACGGTGGCATCAACCATGCGGCTGTAATAGAATTTTCGCACCCAATTGAGTAATTTGTATTTTACCTTGAATTTTAGATTTACTTTTTCTTCGTAAACCAGATTTTCGTTCATCAGCAAATGCTCGTCACTTTGGTAGTAGGACATGGCTTTGCCGTATTCGGGTACTTTAAAGGGTATTTCTTTAAGTATAAGTTTTATACCGAGCTTTTTCAGTAGTCTAAAGTGCCCATAATAATAGACAAAACCCAATATATAGGGCCAAATACTTACTACAATATCTGGTTTTTCTGCCAAAATAATTCTATCGAGTCCTTTGAAAAACATATTGCCATAAGGAGTTTTATACTCAGGCAGATAAATTATCTCAAAGTTTATTCCATCGCTTGTTTGCTTTACTCCGGAACCTAAGGTAGATTGCTCTGCGGCCGGCACCACTACTACAATTTCCAGGTCTTTCACATCATTTAAGCTGCTTAACACATAGTTGTAATAATGGGGCAATCCGCCAAAGGTGAATAATACTTTCATTCTTTCGGAAGGGTGAATTTATTATATTTTTTTAGAGCAATTCTCTAATTATTTCCACAATGCGTTCGCTTGCTTGTCCGTCCCAAAGATCAGGAATATTGCCATCTTTGAAATTTCCATTAAGAATATTTTGGCATTCTTTTACGATGATATTTTTATCTAGTGCAAGCAACATATTGGTTCCATCGGTTATTGTTACAGGTCGTTCGGTTGATGGACGAACGGTTAAACAAGGCACTTGCAGGTAGCTTGTTTCTTCTTGCACTCCGCCCGAATCGGTAAGTACAAATAAGCTTTCTTTAATTAGTTTCATAAAATCGAGGTAACCCAATGGCTCTGTAAAAACGAGGTTGTTTTTGGGCAATAAATCTGATAATCCAAATGCTTCGATATTTTTGCGTGTGCGTGGATGAATGGGGAATACTACCGGAATTTGTTCGGCTATCTGTCTAATGCTTTCGAGTATAACCCTGAGCGAATCTACATTATCTACATTGCCCGGACGATGAAATGTAACAACTGCGTAGTTTTGCGGCTCCAGTTGATGCGTTTCTAAAATAATCCGTGTATTAATTTTATCCATAAATGCTACGAGTGTGTCGATCATGGTGTTACCCACAAAATGGAGCTTCTCGAATGGTATGCCTTCTTTGAGCAGATTATCTATTGCATCTTCTTCGCTGATAAAGTAGAAATCGCTTATTTGGTCGGTGAGCATTCGGTTTATCTCTTCGGGCATTTCACGGTCGTAACTGCGCAGTCCGCTTTCAATGTGCCCTACTTTAAAGCCAAGGCGCTGGGCCGCAAATGCTACCGCAAACGTGGAGTTTACATCGCCGGGCACCAATACAATATCCGGTTGGTAGGAGAGTAGTGGTTCCTGAACTTTTTTCAGTATTTCGGCAATTACATCCAGTTGATTATCTCCTTTTACTTCCAGATAGTAATCCGGTTTACGTATTTCCAGCTCTTCAAAGAATACTTCGTTCATGGTGTAATCGTAATGCTGGCCTGTATGTAACAGTCTGAATTCGAAATCTCCGGCGGCCTGAAAAGCTTTCTCTAATTGGGTAATTTTAATCAAATTGGGGCGTGTACCCACACTTACTAATATCTTTTTCATTCTTAATAAATTTATTTTTTCTTTTTATTCCTTAGTAATCTTGCTCGCAATTATATAAAATGTTGTTACTTCTTTATCCAATTAATTACCATTTTTTTATAGCTCATTATCTTTACATTTAATTCGGGCGAAACCCGCATGGCCAATATAATAAGGGCAAAAATAAGACTAATTATCGAACTTCTGACTATAATATCTAAAATAAAACTATCGAAAGCAGGCAAAAAAGTGGCGATAAAATAAGTAAAAACTCCGGCAAGAATAATAAGTAATAATTTGATATCGTATACTTTAAACTGATATTTGTATCTTAAAAATAAGCTGCGTAGCAAAATATATACCAACGTGGAGATAAGTGATGCCAATGATGCACCTGTAAGGCCATAAAGGGGGATAAGCCAATAGTTTGTTAAAACTGTTAGAATCATTAAAACGATTGTAAAATAGGTAATCATTTTATAGTGTGGAGAGGTGGAGATGATTACGTTGTTGGCTCCAGCAAACATTTCGGCTAGTCCGGCCAAAGAGATGTATATTATTACCCATTCTCCCTGACGGTATTCATCTGGCAAGAGATGGAAAATATTTTCCATATTGGCAATAATGCCCAAAAAAATGAGCATGCCAAGAATACTTTGGTTGATTACACTTTTTTTATAGATATCGGCTATGAATTGCAAATCATCGTTTTTCCAGGCATCTGCGTATAGCGCCGAACTTATTTTGGTGAGTGCCCGGGAGGGGATTTTTATAAGTGTACCAAAAAAGTAGGTAATGGTATAAATGCCTGTGCCACTTAATCCGATCATAGAGCTTAGCATGATTATGTCTACGCGCATTACCACAATTCCTGCAAAACTACTTATTAAACTGAATAGACTTACGCTAAGCATGCTTCGTGAAAGTGCTTTTGTAAGAAAACCTCTTGGCGGGAATTTTATTTTAAACTGTTTATCGCGGATAAGAATAAAAAGCATAATAATGGGGGGCACAAAAAAAGCCGCTATGTATGCATTTACAAATTGTTCAAAGCTTATAATATCAAAATAATAAAATGCAATAGCCATACTAAAGAATACGCGTTTTAGAAATTCGTTCAGGAATAATCCAATGGTGGCATTGTAGAGTACTGTAAAATAATTATCGAATACCGAAAATAATAAGTAGGCCACTAGTAATGGAATAGCATGATAAAAGTATTCTAAATAGAGGGGAGATTGTTCAATATTTTCTTGATATATAAGTGAATATAGTGCTATATATAAAGCAACGCTCAGTATAATTCCTGCTAAGGTAATCATATTCATGAGATAAACGAAACCATTGTGGCCGTTCTTTTCGTTTCGGAAATAGGTAAATAGTCTGATAATCGTGCTATTAAATCCTAAACCTCCAATAAGTGCAAAGATTGATGCATAACTGTTGAGCAGACCAATTAGTCCATTTTCGGCAGCACTGATAATATTCGGCAGCAAGAGACCTGTATTGATAAAGCCAAGTAATACACCCAGATAGGCGTAGAACGTTCCTTTAATGGTTTGTTTTTCAATAATTCCCAATGCTTTCTTTTTTTTAAAATCACACAAAAGTAAACGAAATTTTACTTTATGGATAAATCTTTCAGCTTTATTTAATACTTTTGATGAAATCAAAAAATAAAGCTTATGTTCTCAAAAGATGTATACCTTAACAGGCGTAAAAAACTCAAAGAAATGATGAACTCGGGCATTGGATTTTTCCCGGGAAATGTAGAAATACCTTTCAATTATCGTGCAAATCCTTATTATTTCAGGCAAGACAGTTCCTTTTTATATTACTTCGGAATAGATAGGCCTGATCTTGCTGCTATCATAGATTTTGAAACCGGCAACGAAATTCTTTTTGGCAATGATTTCGATATCGAAGATATTATTTGGATGGGCGTGCAGCCTTCTATGGACGAATGGGCTGAGAAATCCGGGGTAGCTTTACATTTGCATTTAGCCGAATTACCGAATGTTTTCAGAAGTTTTTTAAATAGATCCATCGATATTCATTATTTACCTGTTTACCACAATCATTCGGCTATTTTGCTTTCCGAATTAAGCGGAAAATCTATTGCCGAATCTAAAAATGGGGCTTCCGAAAAGCTTATTAGGGCGGTGGTTGCTATGGCCGAAATCAAAGATGATTTAGAAATTGCCGAAATTGAAAGGGCGGTAGATATTACCAGATTAATGCACATTACTTCTATGCGCATGGCTCAGCCCGGTAGAATTGAGCAAGAAATTGCCGGAACAATCGAAGGTATTGCCAAAGCGTATGGCGGACATGTTTCTTTTCCGGTTATTCTTAGTACAAACGGACATATTCTTCACAATCATCACCACAACAATATTTTGCAATCCGGAAGAATGATGGTTACTGATGCCGGAGCCGAAACTAATATGCACTATGCCGGGGATATCACTAGAACGGTGCCTGTGGGCGGAAAATTTAATGCCCGACAGCGCGATATTTACCAAATTGTGCTCGATGCAAATATGGCTGTTATTCAAAATTCCCGTCCAAACCTTATGTATAAGGAAATGCATTTGCTTGCTGCATCTATTATTACCGATGGATTAAAAAATTTGGGTATTATGAAGGGAAGTACTCAGGACGCGGTGGCTGCCGGTGCACATGCCTTGTTTATGCCTCATGGGCTCGGACATCAAATGGGCCTCGATGTGCACGACATGGAAGGTTTGGGCGAAAATTTTGTGGGATACGATGAAACTGTTTATCGAAGCGAGCAGTTTGGATTGGCTTACCTTAGAATGGCAAAAAAATTAAAACCGGGACATGTTATCACCGACGAACCCGGTATTTACTTTATTCCTGAGCTTTTTAAACTTTGGAAGAAGGAAAATAAACATGCTGCATTTATTAATTTCGATGAAGCTGAAAAATTCTTAGATTTTGGTGGGGTGAGAATTGAAGATGATATTTTGATTACCGAGAACGCTTGCAGGGTTTTGGGCAAAGCTATTCCAAAAACTGTTGCAGAGATTGAAGAAACCATGAGGGATATTTTATAAATTGATGAGTTCAGTCTAAAAAGATTGAAAAAATGATTATACCCCTGCCAGCGTTTTC
>DYOH01000108.1 GCA_020720625.1 Acetofilamentum sp.
AAAAGCTTGCACTCGAAATTATAATCTATAGAAGTAATATCCTAAGGAACTTATTATTAGCGTTATTTCAGCAGCCCCTAAAATATTATTTTCTATGACGATAATACTTACAAAATAGGCCAATTTCGACTTTGTTTTATTTACGAAACAAATGCGAAACACTGTATTTATAAATATTACCGGCATAAACCATTATATATTTCTGTACTGCCGGGGCAGTTTTTTAAATATACAATGAGTTCAGTCTAAAAAGATTGAAAAAATGATTATACCCCTGCCAGCGTTTTCTTAATTGACTTATAAACTGTTTAGTACAGTTACAGCATTTAATAAAAATCAACGCTGGCAGGGTTTTTAGACTAGACTCATTAATCCCACGTTCGTCTCAGGCTCTTGCCTTAGACGTTCTATTTCTTAAGGCTTTGCCTTGATTAATAAAAACATGAAATGTAGAATATAAATGATGTAGAATATTTATATTTGAGTGCACGAAATTATGCTAGTTTAGACAATTTACCGGATATTTTAAAAGTTGATTTTTTATGCAAAACAATGTAAATAATGGCAAAAGCCATGAAAAATATTGGCGACTTAGGCAGGAGCCTAAGCCGAACTGGAGAATACCGAGCCTAATCCAAGACCTCCCCTGGTAAGCGTGTTTTACTCATAATTGATTATTTTTTTATGGTATTCGTGAGAACGCTTCGCTTAGTTCCTTCATCCAATTCCTGCGGAATCTACATAATCATCTTTTTGTGTTCTTTGGGCGTTGTATTGATGTGGATACTTACCCCGATAATTATGCCTCATATCCCGTTTCTGTACGTCAGTACCGGATTTTGCCGTCGATATTTGCTCTTTGTTCAATCGCAAATAGTCTTCACTGCTGCGGTCGCCCGCAACCATTGCATTTTTTTCTACGAAAAAAAGCGCCACTTGCTAATGCTTATTCGCCTTCGGCTCATGAGGGCTTCGCCGTTCGGGCACAACCTTGCGCATAAGAGCCTGCCCCGAACTTGCTTCGTGGGGCCTTTCACACTTTGGAAAATTAAATTCACTGACCTTTGGTTAACTTAAAAAGTATTGCATTTTTAAAATTTTTCTGCTAAACTTGTCAGTGCACTGCACACACATTCTACTTTCCATTCCCGCATTACGCATATACATTTTTCGTTATCCGTCAGTTAAAAACGACACTGCAAGATAAGCACGAATGACATAGAACAGACGAAATTTAATTGACAATGACCCTGATTTTAAAATCACATTATGAAATTCCTAAATGTTTTTATTTATGAATAGTTTTAGGAATTTGATTATCTTTGCCCTATGAAAACAATAGCACGTAAACGGTACTTAGATACTCTTAGTGTTCTTAAAGACAAGAATTTAATTAAGGTTGCTACAGGCGTTAGACGTTGTGGAAAATCAACTTTAATGACACAGTTTCAAGACTTGTTGCTTAAAGAAAACGGCAAAGTTTCCATTTTGGCGATCAATATGGATATACCCGAATTTCGGTTTTTAGCGGAAAAAAATTGGAAAGAGATTTACGATTACATCATTAAGCATCTCAAAAAGAACGTAACCAATTATGTGTTTATTGACGAAGTGCAAAACGTTCCCGAATTTGAAAAAATGTTGGAAGGCTTGTACGTTCACCCAAACATAGATTTGTACGTAACAGGTTCAAACGCATTTTTATTGTCAAGCGAATTGGCAACTTTGCTCTCAGGTAGAGCTTATGAAATAAATGTATTACCCTTTTCTTTTGCTGAATATTTAGAGTTCACAGGAAAAACCACAAACCCTGACCGTGCTTTTGCTGAATATTTGCATATAGGTGGTTTTCCCGAAGCTGTAAGACTTTCAGCAGACGGAAATCATTTTGCAAATGAATATTTACAAACGGTTTTCAAAAACATTTACAACAACGATATTTCTAAACGCTATACCATTTATGCCGAAGAATCATATCAGGAAGTTGTAAGCTTCTTAATAGATTCTGTTGGTTCAAGAGTTTCAGCAGGAAACATTGCCAAAGTTTTAACAGCCAAGAAAAGGAAAATAGACAATAAAACCGTGACGAAGTACATTGACACTTTGATTGAAGCCTATTTGTTTTATAAAGTAAAGCGCTACGACATCAAAGGCAAACAACATTTGGCAACGCAAGAAAAATACTATTTGGTGGATCTAGGTTTTCGCAACGCATTACTTGGAAAAGAATTGGCAAGCGATGCAGGACATTTACTTGAAAATATAATTTATCTTGAGCTAAAACGCAGAAACAACCAAGTATGGATAGGAAAAACTAACAATTTAGAAGTTGATTTTGTTGTTCGCAACAACGAAGGTTTTACACAATACATACAAGTTTCGCAAACAGTAGAAAGCACAACGACTTTAGAACGTGAGTTAGCACCATTTGACAGTATTGCAGACCATCACGAAAAAATTTTAATTACAATGGACTACGACACAGGTACATATAACGGAATAAAAAAAATAAACGCAATAGATTGGCTTACAAAGACTAAAAAATAAGGGCGAAACGCTAATCAAGTAGACCACCGATAGGCTAAAAGCCTATCAGTGAGCATCTCACACCACTCCATATAAAAGCGAGCTCCGCTCCTTCCCTTTCCGGAACATATACGGCTGTTTTCCGAAAGTATTAGTAACAAGCTGCTAATCAACAGAAATCCCACGTTCGTCTCAGGCTCTTGCCTTAGACGTTCTATTTCTTAAGGCTATGCCTTGATTAATAAAAACATGAAATGTAGAATATAAATGATGTAGAATATTTATATTTGAGTGCACGAAATTATGCTAGTTTAGACAATTTACCAGATATTTTAAAAGTTGATTTTTTATGCAAAACAATGTAAATAATGGCAAAAGCCATGAAAAATATTGGCGACTTAGGCAGGAGCCTAAGCCGAACGGGAGACTACGACACAGGTACATATAACGGAATAAAAAAAATAAACGCAATAGATTGGCTTACAAAGACTAAAAAATAAGGGCGAAACGCTAATCAAGTAGACCACCGATAGGCTAAAAGCCTATCAGTGAGCATCTCACACCACTCCATATAAAAGCGAGCTCCGCTCCTTCCCTTTCCGGAACATATACGGCTGTTTTCCGAAAGTATTAGTAACAAGCTGCTAATCAACAGAAATCCCTGGTATAAGGGCTTTCAACCTTTGGAAAATTAAATTCAGTGTCTTTGGGTTAACTTAAAAATTATTGTTTTTTTGATTTTTTTTGCTAAATTTGTGTGTGCACTGAACTCGTGCAGGGCACACACATTCTGCTTGGCACAATGTAAAAAAACAGACGCAATGAATAGGAATAAATTATATATATGGATTATAACAGCTTTCATTTTTTTTGAAACTATTTCATGTAATTTTAAAAATGCAAAAACTGTAATTAAACCCGAAATAAAACAATTATTTCCATTTGCTTTGGCAATTGGAAAACCGACCAATATTTCAGATTATTTTGATTTTAAAAGTCAAAACAGCGAAAACGTTCAACTAATTATAGAACAAGGACAAGGATTTACTTTCGATGGCAGTACTATAACATTAGAAAATATTGATTTTCATCAAAACCAATTAAAATTTATCGTTAAAGCATTTGATGGTCAATATTATAGCGAGCCTATTGAAGTAACAGCATTAATTGATACTATTTATGCAAGCTTTTCTTCCATAATACAACAAATTGATTACAACCGCTATCATTGTATTCTAAATTTAAATACTAATATTGATGATAATACAATTGACAATTTCCGTCTTTGGGACGCTAATCACGAAATTGCATTCCCAAGATTAAAGTATGCCGAATTTTTATGGGCGGAGAATTCTGTTAGAACTCGAACCTTTCTATGGAAAAACATCTCAAATAACTATTATTATGCAGTATTAAAAATTAAAATTCCTAAAATTGAATTCATTATTGAAAAAGCGTATGTTTTAGGTATTAAATCTATAATTGAAGGCGAAAGTTATCATAGTGATATAAAAAATGATAAAGACTATTACTGCGGTTGGGTTGTAGTGCAAAGACCTAACGGTGATACTGTTAATACACTTTGCCATCAATCAAAGATAATAGAAGTTGGTAAATCGAAATATGTAAATATTGGTTACGCAACAGATTTAAAAGAGTGGAAAATATTTGAAGTATTGGAAAATTATTAATTGCTTAATAATAATATCTATGCACATAATTGATTGGATAATAATTGTTTTTTATTTGACTGGATTAGTTTATGTGATTTATAAATCGCATATTCAAAACCATACAATGCAGACTTTTGCAATTGATAATCAAAATGCTCCAACTTTTTTAATTTTTGCTACTCTTTCGGCATCTTTTATTGGACCCGGATATTCTATTGGATTAACGGAACAAGGTTTTAATTTTGGATTATTTTCGTTTTATGCCTTTATTGGCTTTTCAATTCAGTTGATTTTAACAGGATATTATATTGCACCCAGATTAAGAAAATATGTCGGTGCATTTACAGTTGGTGATGTAATTGGATTTCATTACGGTAAGATCTCAAGATTGATTACGGGTATTATATCTGTTTTATTTGGTGCGGGATTAGTTGGTGTTGTGGCATTTGCAGCAGGTAATCTTTTATTCAATGTTTTTGGAATACCTAACAAAATTGGAATATTAATAAGCACAATTTTTGTCGTTTTTTATTCTTTCTACGGCGGAATGCGAACCGTTGTATTTACAGATATATTTCAGTTTTTAAGCTTGGCTATTGCAATGCCAATCTTATTGATTTTTATCTTTATAAAAGCTGGTAGCATCGATACGATAATATCAAACCTTCCAAGTGAACATTTTACCTTTCTTTCAACGAAATCCCCCAAAGATTTTTTTGGACTATTTTTAGGTTTTCTATTAGGCGAAACACTCGTTCCACCTTATACAAACCGAGCATTTGTTTCAAAAGATAGCCAAAATGCTAAGATAGGTTTTGTATTTTCTGGAATATTCAGCATAATGTGGTGTGCAATGGTTGTTGTTGTTGGAATATCTGCAAAAGCACTACATCCAGATTTACAATCAGCAAATTCATTTTTATTTATGGTAAACAATTATTTACCGGTTGGCGTTTTGGGTTTAATGATAGTTGCAATTGTAAGTATTTTGATGTCCACGCAGGACTCTTTTTTAAATTCGGCATCAGTATCATTTGTTCGTGATATTGTTCATACGTTTAATAAAAATATATCAACTAATAACTCTTTGTTTTTTAGCAAGTTGATAACTGTTGTGATCGGATTTCTAGGAATAATTTTCGCAACAACCGCCAAAGGATTAATTGACGCTTTAATGCTAATTTATATGTTTTGGGCACCGACAATTGTTTTACCTTTGATTATTGCTGTATTATTGCCTGATAAAGTCAAATCAATTTCAGGTTTTGCATCAATTTCAATTAGTTTAATATTTGTATTAGTTTGGGAATGGATTTTAAAAACGCCATTTGGATTTCCGACATTAATTACAGGGATAGTTGTTAATCAAGTAGTATTTTGGACAATACAATTTTTGCCTATTAACATTGAGAATAATAAATATTTGACACGAAATTCAGGTTGTTTAATGATTGAAAAATAGATAATTATGAAAATAATATTAATTTGCGGTTTGATAATATTTCCTGTTATTTCGATATTTTTAGCAATAAAAGTCGGAATTACTTTTTATCATTATATCAGACAATTAAATGATGAAATCAAATGTACTTAATCAAGTAGACCACCGATAGGCTTTTATCCTTTCAGAGCATCTCACACTGCAAAAGCTAGCACTTTTGTGTACGAAAGCTACGCTCCTTCCCTTTCGGGAACATATACGGCGGTTTTCCGAAAGCATTCGGAACAGGCTGCTAATCAACAGAAATCCCTGATATAAGGGACTTTCACCGTCAGGAATATTAAATTCACTGACTCTTGGTCAGCTTAAAAATTATTGTATTTTTAATTTTTTTCTGCTAAATTTGTTGGTGCACTGCACTCATGCCCAGGGTATATACATATGTTAGCCTATAATTGCTGGCTTTCGTTCCGACTTGATACTTTGGTGCTTTTAAAGAACCGAAGTGCTAAATTGATACAGAAGTACTATAAACCCCTACGCTGCGGTTAGTTGCTTTTCTTAAATCAAATATGATGACAATACAATACCAAGATAAATTCACAACATAGCAAAATAAAAAAAACATGACAGATATATCACAACCAACACAATTACTATTGAAATCAGTTAATCAACTATTTGATTACAAATTTTTCATACCATCTTACCAACGTGGTTATCGTTGGACAAAAACCGAAGTAGAGCAACTGCTTCAAGATATTTGGCAATTTACAAAGCGAGACGGCAAATTAAAAGGTGAATTTTATTGCTTGCAACCTGTTGTAGTAACCAAAACAGAGGATAAGTGGGAAGTAATTGACGGACAGCAACGAATTACAACTATTTTTCTGATATTAAAATATTTAGAAGAGATAATTAAAATTGCTTTTCAGAACTTCTCGTTCCAACCACCTGTATATGATACTCGAACCGATAGTAAAGATTTCTTAAGTAATGTGAAAACTAAAACTGATAATGATGCAAACCTTAATGTTGATTATTGGCATATTTGGCAAGCATATAACACGATTAAAAAATGGTTTGAGAATAAAGAAAATAACATAAATACGATTAATTTCTTAAATACACTTTTAAGCTTTCAGCTAGATGAAATAAATGGTGAAAACCTTGATACTGCGAACAATATTAGAGTTATTTGGTATGAAGTAAATGAAGAAGAAGCCAATAATCATTATGATATTTTTACTCGTCTGAATATCGGTAAGATACCTCTAACAAATGCAGAACTCATCAAAGCATTATTTTTACAAAAAGGAAATTTCGCTGAAGAAAATGCAACTTTGAAACAAATTCAAATAGCTTCGGAATGGGATTCGATTGAGAAAACATTGCAAGACGATGCTTTTTGGTATTTTATTTACAATCCCACAAACCCTTTGAAATACGACAATCGTATTGAATATATTTTTGATTTAATGAAAGGCAGAACAAAGGATTCTGAATTTTACCCGTTACTTATGAGCGCAGCAAACCGGTAAAAAAGCGTTCTGATATTGAGAAATTTCCGGCGCATTTACCTGTAAACGAAATTCATATCAAACCCGAAGGCGATTTATCCAATTACTTATTTATTCGCACCGAAAGCACCGACGAGCTGGGTTTTGCCCCCGAACGTTTTTATATTAATCGCTATATTAAACACATTTACCTGACTAAAGCGGACGAAAACTTGGAACAAAAACAATTATCTGTTCCATCGGAACGACCATTGCCCAAATGTACTGCATCGCCCGAATTATTAGCTCACATGGCCACAGAAAAATACCTCTATCATATGCCAATTTATCGCCAACTGCAACGATTTGCACAAAACGATATTCGCATAAGTTCATCAACGGCAGATTCGTGGATGAGCTTACTCGCCCGACACATCCGACCGCTTTATTTGGTACATAAATTATACGTTTTGGGTACAAACTATTTGCAAGTCGATGAATCCCCGATTCGGGTTCAGGACAAAGATAAACCGGGCGCCACGCATCAGGGTTATATGTGGGTGTATCGGGCACCGATGCAAAATGCCGTGTTTTTTGATTATAATCCGGGGCGCGGACAGGATGCCGCACGTAAGCAATTGAAAGACTTTAAAGGTTATTTGCAAACCGACGGTTATGCTGTATACGAGCAATTTGGTATAAAGCCGGATGTAACACACTTGAGTTGTTGGGCGCATGCACGCCGTTATTTTGAAAAAGCCCTGGACAACGACCGGTTGCGTGCATCTGTGGTACTAACCATGATTCAAGAACTTTACGCAATTGAACGTCAGGCAAAAACACGTGAGCTGCCCCCTGAAGAACGACATAACCTTCGGTTGGAACTTTCGCTGCCCATACTCAACCGCATAAGCAAATATATCGTAGAAAACCGAAAAGCGGTTTTACCCAAAAGTCCAATAGGTAAAGCAATGGAATACAGCATTGCCCGTTGGGACAACTTGATGAATTATCTCAAAGACGGAAATTTGGAAGTAGACAACAATAATATCGAAAACGCTATCCGTCCATTAGCTCTAGGCCGCAAAAATTATCTTTTTGCCGGCTCACACAATGCCGCTGAGAATATAGCTATGTGGTATAGCTTTTTTGCCACATGCAAAACGCACCAAATTAATGTAGAAAAATGGCTTGTTTACGTTATTAACCATATCAACGATACAAAACCATCGCTTCTGAAAAATTTATTGCCGCAATTTATTGATAAAAATCTAATTCTTTAGCACGCTAATTTTCGGACGGATACGTAGCTAAAAGTAAAATACACTATTGATTTTTTACTTCTGCATGCTTGTTTGGGTATAAAAAGCTGCTGCCTACGCAATTTTTAGGCAACTTTTATTTGCACAATCCGTTATGCTATGAAAAAATAAGAAAGTGAAAAAAAAATATACGCACTAGTTTAAAATTGGCCTGAGTATAATGGTTTCCGGTCTACTTTTTTTGTTTTACACTTATTTAGAATCGCGGTGGATAAAAATAAATGAGTTTGATTTTATCTCCCATCATGTTCCGACTGAATTTCATAGGCTAAAAATTGTCTTTATTTCGGATATCCATCATGGCCCCTATTTTTCGATTAAAAGAGTGGCGAAACTTGTAAAATCAATAAATGAGATAAATCCGGATTTGGTAATTTTTGGCGGTGATTATGTGCACAGAGATGCAAAATACATTAAACCTGTTTTTGATGAATTAAGCAAAATAAATTCAAGCATTGGAATGTATGGTGTGCTAGGAAATCACGATTACTGGGAAGGCCGTGTTGAAACAGAAAAATGCATGCAAAATGCTAATATTCAAGATATTGTAAATAAATCCAAATGGATAAAACATCAGCACGACAGTATAAAAATTGGTGGTGTTGGCGATTTATGTGAAGATATACAACTAATTGACAGCACCATCCAAGATGTCAATATTTCAAATTTTTGCCTCTTGGTTTCGCATAATCCCGGTTATTCCGAACAAATCTCGAGCAATAAAATTGATTTGATTTTATCCGGCCATACACACGGCGGACAAATTTCCCTATTTGGATTTTTCTCGCCCATTTTACCATCAAAATATGGGCAAAAATATGGCTATGGATTAAAGAAAATGGAAAAATTTAGCATCTACATTACCTCCGGAATAGGAACAATTACGCCACCTTTACGATTCTTTATGAGACCGGAAATTGTATTGATAAATCTCATTAAAGCAGAAAAAAAATAAGAGATGAAGTCTTACTCCATTTTTCGGCCATGATTTCTGAAAACTAACTCTTTTGCATACAACCAAATATCCAATTCCTGAGCTTCCGGTTTTCCTAATTGAAGCCACCTGAAATAAGAAGCACGCTCAATTTCCTCATGACCCGGAATGTTTGATATAAAATATTCACACGAGCCAAGATTTGCATCGTAGGGCAAACGTACAAATTTATCGCGTGGCACTTCCGGCATTGTATTTCTAAAGCAATCTGTTCTTAACGGACAGTCTGTTCCATGGCAATATAACAACATCTTTTGGTAAATTAATAATGTGTTTGAACTGCAAATATAGTTCATTTTCTCGTCTTTTAAATGTATTATCCGGCCATAGGCCAAAACATCCCTGTTTGAAAAAAAACTACATCATACATTCTTGCAGCAATTTTGGCCCACCACAGATACAAACTCCATAAATACACTATTTTACAACAAAAAACAGGCACTTCACAAAATACCGGAAAAAATAATCGCCACAAAAACGAATACAATTACCAAACCTAAGGCAAACAAATTACATAAAAAGCAAGATTTATGCCGATGTAATAGCGCATAATGCAAAAAGCTTTCTTGAAAGCTAAACCCTAATAAAATACCTAAAACACTTATTAATAATAACTTAAATAAATTAACTTTTTTTTTATATAAATGAATAATTATTTTCCATAAAACACTCTTTTATATTCAATATTTCATCTACTTTTTCAAAAGATTTTAATCGGCAAAGAATAAAGTCGAAACTAGGCCTAACAAAATAATAATCAAAAGAATGGAACCAAAAAAAATTATTCGGGGAGATGGAACAGAACAGCTTGTAGTGGGATATCAGTTTGCAGAAAGCAAGCTTGCCGGAAGCAAGCCATACAAAAATAGTAAACAAATTTCGAATTTACCGCCCAAAGTAGATTTACGTAAATTTTTAACGGCGGTCGAAAATCAGAAACAAACAAGCAGTTGCGTAGCCAATGCCGTTGCAGGTGCTTATGAATATCTGGTAAAACAACATTTAAAAGACAATTCTTACGATGTAAGTCGTTTATTTATTTATTATAATGCGCGGTATTTGGGTAATATCGAAGGCGATAACGGATCGTATATTTCAGACTCAATCAACGGATTAAAAGAATATGGTTCTTGCTCCGAAAAAACATGGCCTTTCGACGAAAAGCTTATAAACGAAGAACCCGACCAGAATGCTTACGATGAAGCCGCAAATTTTCTAATTGAAGACACGCAATCGGTCGAAACCAATTTGCAGCAATGGAAAACTTGTTTGGCCGAAGGTTACCCAATCATTTTTGCCATCAAACTATTCGATTCTTTTGATAGTCAGCAGAAAACAGGTGTAATTCCATTACCTTCATCGAGCGAAAAAAACAGAAAATCGCACTCCGGTCATGCCATGTTATGTGTGGGATATTCAGATGCCGACAAATTATTTATTGTCAGAAATTCATGGGGCGATAATTGGGGCGATAGAGGGTATTGCTATATTCCTTATGACTATTTGATGAACAAAGAATTAAACTTCGGAGACTCCTGGATTATCCGACGTTTGGAAAATATTGATTTTGATGAAAATCAATGGGGTGATGATAGCTCCATTGTGGGAGATTTTGATACTGAACTGGGCAAAATGTCGGAAAAAGAATACGCCGATTTATTAGACGCAGTTGGCGATTTTCCTCTGGAATTGCGCCTTGCCATTCTGTATTTACAGGCCGCAGGTGCCGATGCCGATATCTCTGATACAGAGATAGAAGAACTTTCTGGCTATTTGCAGGAAATAATTGACAGCATTGGGGTTAAAACTTCTGTTGACAAACTCATTAAGCGTGCAACCAATTACCTGAAAGACGAAAAAATGCTCGAAGATTCCATGGAACTGTTTGGAAATTATTTTTCCAGTACCATGTTGGCAAGTATTATTAATTCCCTTACTGCAATTGCCGAATCCGACGAAACATCTGAAGGTGAACAAACATTTTTGGATACGCTTGTACAGCGTTGGCAGGTTGATACCGGAGGTAGTTCCGACGAAGATTACGACTGGTATAAGGTAATTAAAAACACCAAATTATACACCGAAGCTGATGAAGATTCGGAAGTTGTTGCAAAGCTTTCGGTTGGCGACGAGGTAGCATTTTCCGAAGAAGTAGATGATGATTGGAGTTATGTGCTGTTCGACGATTTCGAAGGATATATCAAAAACTCGGATGTGGATTGGGAAGAAGAAAACGAAGAAAATGATGATGATGACGATGATGATGACGAAGATTACGACTGGTATAAAGTAATTAAAAACACCAAATTATACACCGAAGCTGATGAAGAATCGGAAGTTGTTGCAAAGCTTTCGGTTGGCGACGAGGTAGCATTTTCCGAAGAAGTAGATGATGATTGGAGTTATGTGCTGTTCGACGATTTCGAAGGATATATCAAAAACTCGGATGTGGATTGGGAAGAAGAAAACGAAGAAAATGATGATGATGACGATGATGATGACAAAGATTACGACTGGTACAAGGTAATTAAAAACACAAAATTATACACCGAAGCTGATGAAGAATCGGAAGTTGTTGCAAAACTTTCGGTTGGCGACGAGGTAGCATTTTCCGAAGAAGTAGATGATGATTGGAGTTATGTGCTGTTCGACGATTTCGAAGGATATATCAAAAACTCGGATGTGGATTGGGAAGAAGAAAACGAAGAAAATGATGATGATGACGATGATGATGACGAAGATTACGACTGGTATAAAGTAATTAAAAACACCAAATTATACACCGAAGCTGATGAAGAATCGGAAGTTGTTGCAAAACTTTCGGTTGGCGACGAGGTAGCATTTTCCGAAGAAGTAGATGATGATTGGAGTTATGTGCTGTTCGACGATTTCGAAGGATATATCAAAAACTCGGATGTGGATTGGGAAGAATAAATGAGTCTAGTCTAAAAACCCTGCCAGCGTTGATTTTTATAAAATGCAGTAACTGTACTAAACAGTTTATAAGTCAATTAAGAAAACGCTGGCAGG
>DYOH01000109.1 GCA_020720625.1 Acetofilamentum sp.
CAGTTTATAAGTCAATTAAGAAAACGCTGGCAGGGGTATAATCATTTTTTCAATATTTTAGACTGAACTCATTTATAATTACTTTAATACTTAGCCGGATAGAATAAAATAATGGATTGCCTTGCCTGATACTTTGCCTAAATATTCAAGTATCTGTTGATTAATAAAATTTTTTATTGGTGGCAAATATTAGAATGCCAGGAATTCAAAAATTACAGTATAAAAGAAGTAGCTGATAAAAGCCTTTTATCAGAATAAATTCACAAAATAATTCCTGTATTCGTGGCAAAAGAATATTCATTACACTAAAAAAAAAGTTTTTTCGATAGCTTATTTTTTTCTTAAATTTTCAATTTCCTCTTTGCTTAAGCCGGTTTCCTTCATTATTTCGTCAATAGCTTCGTTGTATTTCAGCATTTGTAAAGCTAGTTTTTGTTGTGCTTGTTCTTTTTCAAGTTGTGCTTTCTCCTTTTCTTTTAGAGCTGCGGATCTTTCTTGCTGTGCATTTTCCATTTCCTGCAAAGCCAATTCTTTTGCTTTTCGTTCGGCTTGAAGCTGGTCTAATGCATCTTGCAGGGCGGCTTTTTCTATACGTACATTGTCCCAGTATTTGTCGTAATAGGCCAATTCGTCTTTGGTAAAGGCAGATGCGTGCAGTTGTTCTAAGGCTTCTTTTATCTCTGTTTCGTTTAGTAGTTCGGCGGGCACTTCTTGCGTATTTTCGTCTATTTCGGTTAAAAAACGCAGCCACAATACACTCAGTCTTTTATCGGTGATGTTTTGGGCCTTGAATTTGGGTAATTCTATAAATACCAACTCAATGCCTTCAATTATTTCGTCTTTGTGCTCGGTATGCGCTAGCTGGTAGTGGTGGTAATACTCATTTTTGTAGGGTTCATCCTGCAAAAATATATCATCTATCAGGCTTAATCCGTAAACTGGTTTCAGTTCGGAATATTTATGGCCTTTTTCTATCTGTTTTACATAGGCTTTGCCGGAATTGAAAAGCATACGGCTTTTAAAAGAGTTGGTCCAGTACATTTGCATTTCCACGATAAACTGGCGGTTGAAATTATCGGTGCACTTTACATCTACAATGGAATGCTTCAGCTCGGGCAATTCGGGTATCATGGCCGGATCTTCGTAAGTAAGCGAAACTATATGCTGATTCGCTCTGAGCGGCAACATGGAATTTAAAAAACTTTTCATGATATTGGGGTGCTGACCAAATATCCTGCGGAAAGTTAAATCATTTTTCGGGTCGAGATATTTTACGTGCTTTTCGGGCATGGTATCGCTTTTTTCTTGTTACAAAGATACAAAAAAATTGAATATCAAAATTCGGGAAGCAGAGGATGAAGGCCATGAATGCCCGAATGGAAAATCAACCCGTTTACCCAAAAGTTTTTTAGATTATTTATTTTTTTCTTAAATTTTCAATTTCATCTTTGCTTAAGCCAGTTTCCTCCATTATTTCTTCTATCGCTTCACCGTATTTTAGCATTTTTAATGCTAGTTTTTGCTGCGCTTCTTTTTCCCTTTGCTGTGCATTTTCCATTTCCTGCAAAGCCAATTCTTTTGCTTTTCGTTCGGCTTGAAGCTGGTCTAATGCATCTTGCAGGGCGGCTTTTTCTATACGTACATTGTCCCAGTATTTGTCGTAATAGGCCAATTCGTCTTTGGTAAAGGCAGATGCGTGCAGTTGTTCTAAGGCTTCTTTTATCTCTGTTTCGTTTAGTAGTTCGGCGGGCACTTCTTGCGTATTTTCGTCTATTTCGGTTAAAAAACGCAGCCACAATACACTCAGTCTTTTATCGGTGATGTTTTGGGCCTTGAATTTGGGTAATTCTATAAATACCAACTCAATGCCTTCAATTATTTCGTCTTTGTGCTCGGTATGCGCTAGCTGGTAGTGGTGGTAATACTCATTTTTGTAGGGTTCATCCTGCAAAAATATATCATCTATCAGGCTTAATCCGTAAACTGGTTTCAGTTCGGAATATTTATGGCCTTTTTCTATCTGTTTTACATAGGCTTTGCCGGAATTGAAAAGCATACGGCTTTTAAAAGAGTTGGTCCAGTACATTTGCATTTCCACGATAAACTGGCGGTTGAAATTATCGGTGCACTTTACATCTACAATGGAATGCTTCAGCTCGGGCAATTCGGGTATCATGGCCGGATCTTCGTAAGTAAGCGAAACTATATGCTGATTCGCTCTGAGCGGCAACATGGAATTTAAAAAACTTTTCATGATATTGGGGTGCTGACCAAATATCCTGCGGAAAGTTAAATCATTTTTCGGGTCGAGATATTTTACGTGCTTTTCGGGCATGGTATCGCTTTTTTCTTGTTACAAAGATACAAAAAAATTGAATATCAAAATTCGGGAAGCAGAAGAATGAAAGCCACGAATGTGCGAATAAGAACAAAGAGCCTTGAATGTGGGAATGAGAAAAAACTTTCACTGAATTAACACCAAGAAAAGCAATAATTATCAAAATATATAATAATAAAATGCTGCAATAAAGTGTTATACTGTTTGCGAATGATTATTTTTACACAGATGTAAACCAGGTGTTTATGGAAGTATGCGTATTGTTTCCGATTGTTTCCACCTTGATTACGGATTTATACTACCACAGGGCAAAAGTTCTTTTTTAGGGTTCTTTTAGATGATATTTGTATACATTTTGATTGTTCGCTGTATCTTGATGTATACGAGTGGTTTACGATTTTATACCAGGAAAGCCCTATTTCAGTGAGCATGGAGACCATTTTTATGCTTCGCGATTCCTTTATATGAACGATAAGAAGGCAGGTTTTTACTTTCTGCCTCTCTTGTATATCGGGCTTGAAAAATATGTCAGGTATAAGTTTCATTTGGTATTTCGGATGAATAATGATAATTCACTGATGAGCTTAAAAAAAGTTTTTCCGTTTAATGAAAAAAATATACTTTTGCACGAATTTTAAACTTTAAAAGCAAAGTGATATGCCGGTAAAATTAAGACTAGCACGACACGGAAGAAAACAGAAACCCTTCTATCACATCGTAGCTGCTGATAGTAGAGCGCCACGAGATGGCCGTTTCATACAGAAAGTTGGATTTTATAATCCTACTTCTAATCCCGCCACTATTGAGCTGGATTTTGAAAAGGCTTTATCATGGATGCTTAAAGGTGCTCAACCTACTGATACGGTTAGAGCTATTCTCTCTTACGAAGGTGTGCTTTACAAAAAACATCTGTTAGGTGGAGTTACAAAAGGTGCGCTTACAGAAGAGCAAGCCGAAGCTAAGTTCCAAACCTGGAAAGAACAAAAATTGGCTAAAATTCAAGCCAAAAAAGACAAGCTGAAGAAAAATGCGGAGATTTCCGGTAACCAACGTTTGGACGAAGAACGTAAAATTAAGGAAGCACGCGCTCAGGAATTAGCTAAAAAACGTTCTGATTTGTCTAAAGAACTCGAACAACGTGCCATTGCCGCTGCTAAACAAGCTGCCGGCGAAGACACAGACGAGGATAGCAAGACTGAAGAATAGTTTTTGTTGCTCTATGAAAGCCTCCGGACTCGAGAATCATGTGTTTTGGGCTACAATTGTTAAAACACACGGCGTTAAAGGAGAAGTGCTTCTGAAAATAGAAAATGATTTCATAGAGGATTTGAATGATTTGCAACCGGTTTTCATCTTTGTGGATGCTAAACCGGTTCCTTTTTTTATTGACCACGCCAACTCCCGAATCAAATCGCAAAATAGTGTTTACTTAAAACTCGATGGAGTTGATTCGCTGGAGCATGCCGAAAAACTGCTCCATTTGCCTGTACATATTCCTGGGCGGCTAATTAAGCCCGATGAACAAAACCCAGTACAATTCGCATTTTTGCATTTTCAACTTTTTAACGCTGAGAATATGCCCGTGGGGCTGATTATCGACTTTATTGATATTCAACACAATCCATTGCTAAAAATAAGCGTTGATGAAAAGGAGATATTAATTCCGTTTGTGCAAGAGTGGGTAATGGAAATAAATCTAAAAAATAAATTTCTGAAAATAAATTTCCCGGAAGAATTATTAAATCTGGAAGATTAATTTTCTAAAAAATTGATAATTATGCCATATTCTTTTGATTTACACAAAAAAAGAAATGCTTTTGATGTCTTAACTGCCTCATTTGCCTTTGTAAAATTGCAACCGGCACTTTTAAGCTACATACTCATCATTGCGGGGCCATTTATGCTCATTACTGCTTATTTTAATGTGCAGGTATCTACCTTATTAAATACCGAGTTAACCGGAGTTTTGGATTATAACGTAATGATGCGCATCTACATGCAGATTTTTTCGAACGGTAATTTTAGGTTATTGCTCTTATTTAGCACTTTTGCTACCCTATTGGTCCATGCCATTGTTTTTGCCTATCTGATAGCCTACGAAAAACAAGAACATATCGAATTTGAACTTATCTGGAGTTTTATATGGCAAAATATGCTTAAGTTGGCAATTAGTTATTTGCTTATGACAGTGGTGCTTTTTTCGGGCTTTATTCTCTTTATCGCGCCCGGTGTTTGGCTTATGGTACCTTTACAACTCTATTTGTTTATACGATTGCGCGAAGAGCAGCCTTTGCTCGATGGCATAAACAGAAGCATTGCCCTTAACAAAAATTTTTGGGGCGAATCTTTTTTAATTCTGATTTCTATATACCTGATGGTTTCTTTTGTCGAAACAATTATTGGCTTTCCTCTTAAATTCATGAAAATGGATAGCGAATTCTATCTTGTATATAATTATTTTTTAGCGCTAGTGCATTCCATTATTCAATTCTTCTTACCTTTGGCTTTTACAATTCAGTACTATAATCTTAAATCAAAAAAAGAAGAAAGTACCGATGGCGTATAATACAAAATATGTAAATTTGAAAAAAATAAAGTCGATGAAAAGAAAGTTGTTCATTTTTAATATAATACTGGCTTTGGCCTTCACAGTTTCTTTGTCTGTTTTTCAAACTGCTTGTGAAGCGGAATCATCCTGCGAAAATTCCGACACCATATATGGCATTATTGATACCGTATATGATTTGGGAAATTGCTATCAATACATGCGCGACACATCCTACGTAATTAGCGATATTGTTGAGTTTAAAAAGCTCAAAAACGAGATTGATAGTGCCTTTTATGCACAAAATAGCCAATGCGATACTGCCCAGTTGATTGTGCCCGATTTTACAAAATATAGTCTACTGGCCTATTTTACCGAAGTAAAGGCTTGCGATGCGGCATATAAGAGAACTGTACTCAACGAAAGCGCACTGCATAAATATATCTACACCATAGAAATTGAAGCTTGCGGAAATTGTACCTACATGATTCCCAATATGAATTGGGTATTAGTGCCTAAATTGCCTGAAAATTATACAGTTGAATATAAAGTATTGCGCAAATAGTATATTTTATTGATTTTTAGCTTAAATTAATTTTGGATATTATACCCGACAAACTATTTTTGTAAAATAAATACATAAAAAATGGGCTGGGGAAACAAAAACGATACACACATGTCAAAGACACAAGAAATTGAAAATAAATCGATAAATATTATCGGTGCCGGAACACGCATTACCGGAGAAATTATCTCCAGCGGTGATATGCGTATTGATGGTTATGTGGAAGGTACAATCGAGGCTAAAGGAAAACTCGTTGTTGGAGCATCAGGCCAAATTAAAGGTACTATTGTTTGCAACAATGCAGATATTTCCGGAAACGTGGAAGGCAAAGTTACCATTAGCGAGCTACTTAGCGTTAAAGCTTCGGCCACAATCAATGGCGATATTGTTACAAACAAATTGGCTATTGAGCCGGGTGCCGCTTTTACAGGTACTTGCAAAATGAACGAAAAAATAAACCCGGTCAGTTCTCTTGATAGAAATACAGAGAAAAAGGCCGATGTCAAAAAATAAAACAAATTCAGGGAAAGACACTTCTCAAGTGAAATTTTTGGCCAGATATGCCGGAATGGCGTTTCAAATGTTGGCCATCATGCTTATGGGAGTGGGCTTGGGATTTTGGATGGATAATCTGCTACAAACGCAAAAACCTTGGTTTCTTTTTATTTTTACAGTGATTTTTGTGCTATTAGCGCTTTATTACAGCCTTAAAGATTTTATTCGTATGAAATAATGCTTCATACGAATTTTTATTTTTTAAACTATTGATATTGATGTTTTTAATCTAAAAATAATGAATCCGCAATTAAAAAGATTTACACTTAAACTAATAGCCTTAACCACAACTGTAACGCTTGTAGGGACATTGCTTTTTTTGTATCCACTTAGGCCATATTATATTAATATTTTACCATTTTTGCTTCTTTTTGTGGCTCTTACCACATTTGCCGTTTATTTTGTTGTGCTCAGAGGCTTTCAAAAAAAATCATCCCAAACATTTAATGCCTATTTTATGGGAGCCAATGGTGCCAAGCTATTGCTATTTATTTTTTTCTTTAGCATTTATTTAATTGTTTCGCAAAAACAAATTGTCGTTTTTTCTGTAACTTTCTTAAGTTTATATTTTATTTATACTTTTTTCGAAGTTTTTGAATTGGTGCGATTAGTGAAACAAAATTCCTAATCAAAGCAAAATTTATCTATCTGTTTTAAAAGTTTTTTTTTACATTTGTCCGGAAAAATAAAAATCAGAATGAATTACAATATTTTACGCATTTTTATTATCTCAGCAATCGTTTTCATGGCTTCAACCGCCAAGATAAAGGCACAAGATGAGCATGGAGCAAGCGAGCATCATAAAACCGAAAAATTCGATCCAGGTTCCTTTATTATGGGTCACATTGCAGATGCTCACGAATGGCACATAATTACCATCGGGCATAAGCACATCAGTATTCCCTTACCGGTTATTGTTTATAGCAAGCACAGCGGCTGGCATTTTTTTAGTTCAGGTAAAATGGCACACGGTGATGCGTATACTAATTTTAAATTGATAACCGAAGGCAAGGACAAAGGAAAAATATTGGAATTGCTCGACGAAAACACTGTGAGCCAATACGTAGCTGCCGAAGAACTTGAAGCCTATAAAGTTACTGGTGCCGAAATGGGTATTTTGCCTCTGGATTTGTCAATAACCAAAAACGTTGTATCCTTGTGGGTGAGTATAATTATTCTGCTCTGGGTATTTTTGTCGGTGGCCAAAGCTTATAAACGTGCACCAAATAAAGCGCCAAAAGGTATGCAATCTTTTATCGAACCCATTATTCTTTTTGTGCGCGATGATATAGCCATTCCTTCGGTTGGAAATCATAAGTACGAAAAATACATGCCCTATTTGCTCACAATTTTCTTTTTTATCTTTCTAAATAATTTGATGGGCTTAATTCCTATACCGCCTTTTGGTGCAAATTTAACAGGTAATATCGCCGTAACCATGATTTTGGCCTTATTTACCTTTGTAATTACTACCATTAGCGGAAATAAAGCTTATTGGCAACATATTATCAACATGCCCGGTGTGCCCTGGTGGTTGAAATTTCCATTGCCACTGATGCCTATTATCGAAATTTCGGGAATGTTTATTAAGCCTTTTGTTTTAATGGTACGTTTATTTGCCAATATAACCGCCGGACATATTATTGCACTTGGGTTTTACAGTCTGATTTTTATTTTTGGCGGATTAAGTGTTTACGCCGGATACGGTGCTTCTGTGCTTTCCATTACATTTACGATTTTTATGACTTTGTTGGAAATACTTGTGGCATTTATTCAGGCTTATGTTTTCACGCTTTTGTCGGCAATATATTTTGGAATGGCCACCGAAGAGCATCATCATTAAAATGTTTTTTATCATCAAATCTATATAAATTATGATTTCATTACTTATTATTTTACAGGTTGCCGAAGGTGTAGGATTAGCCAAATTAGGCGCCGGATTAGGTGCAGGAATTGCAGCTATAGCTGCCGGTATTGGTATTGGCCGTATTGGTGGTTCTGCAATGGAAGCTATTGCTCGTCAGCCCGAAAGTGTGGGTGATATTCGCTCAAACATGATTGTGGCTGCTGCCCTTATCGAAGGTGTGGCTTTCTTTGCATTGGTTGTTAGCTTTTTGATCTTATTTGTATAATAAGATGTGCTATCTTGCGGCTAGCGGTTGGCTTTCCGCAAGATTTTTTTGAAATTTTGATGCTTAATTTTATATAATCGTTTTAACTATGAGTTTAGTTACGCCCGGTATAGGTTTACTTTTTTGGATGTTGGTTTCTTTTAGTATATTATTGTTTATACTCAAAAATTTTGCATGGAAACCAATTTTAAGTTCTATTAAGGATCGCGAAAAATCGATTGATCAAGCTTTAAAGGCTGCCGAAAAAGCGAGAGAGGAAATGGCAAATATTACAGCCAACAATCAAAAAGTGTTGGACGAAGCCCGTTTGCAAAGTGAGAAAATTATTAGCGAAGCTAAAGAAATTGCTTTGCAGATGAAGGAAGAGGCCTCCAGAAAGGCCGATGAGCAGGCACACAAAATTGTGGAAGATGCCAAGAAGCAAATTGTGGCCGAAAAGCAAGCTGCAATTCAGGAAATGAAACAGGAAATGGCAAAGCTTTCTGTGCAGATTGCTTCTAAAGTAATTGGTGCCGAATTGGGCACCAACGAAAAGCACATCAAGTTTATCAACGATTCTTTAAACGATCTTAACTAATAAGCTGTCATGAACGAAAGCAAAATTTCTGTTCGGTATGCCAAAGCGTTTTTTGAAGCGGCCCAGGATGCCGGATCTTTGCAAAAAAACAGATCCGACGCATTGCTGATGCTTGCCGCATTTAAACAAACGCAGCAATTGCGTGATTTTATGGATAGTCCTGTGGCAACTATAAGGGAGAAGAAAAATGTACTTAGTACACTTTTTTCCCAAACTTGCGACAAACTTACCATGGCATTTGTTGATTTGATGATTGCCAAAAAAAGAGAAATGTATCTCGAAGCGGCATTGCGTTATTTCGACGTGTTATACCGCAAACAATCAGGTATTAAAGCGGCTACCGTTACAACTGCTGTGCCGCTGGATGTGGCTTCTTTATCTAAACTCGAAATTCTTATTCAAAGTATCTTTAAGGCCAAAGTAGAAATGGATGCCACAGTAGACAACGCAATTATTGGAGGTGTGGTAATTAAAGTCGACGATCAGCAATACGATTTAAGTGTAGCTGCCAAACTTAAAGAAATAGAAAATAAATTACTTAATGCTTAATCTCGAAATCATAAATTAATTAATATGTCCGGAATAAAACCAGCTGAAGTTTCTGCAATATTAAAACAACAGCTTGAAGGTATAAAATCTACGGCCGAGATACAAGAGGTGGGTACTGTGCTCCAGGTGGGCGACGGTATTGCCCGTATTTATGGCTTGTCAAATGTTCAGGCTAACGAAATGATTGAATTTCAAAACGGAGTAAAAGGTATTGTACTCAATTTGGAAGAAGATAACGTAGGTGCCGTTCTTCTTGGCCCTTCCGAAGGCTTGCGCGAAGGAAATTCTGTTAAGCGCTTAAAACGTATTGCCTCTATTCATGTAGGGGAGGGATTGTTGGGCCGTGTTATCAATACCTTGGGCGAGCCTATCGACGGAAAAGGGCCTGTAGAAGGGATTCGTTTCGAAATGCCTTTTGAACGTAAAGCCCCGGGTGTTATTTACCGACAGCCGGTAAATGAACCTCTCCAAACAGGTGTTAAAGCTATTGATGCCATGATTCCAATTGGTCGTGGTCAACGTGAGTTGATTATCGGAGACCGCCAAACCGGAAAAACGGCTATAGCTATTGATACTATTATTAATCAGAAAGAGTTTTACGACAAAGGGCAAACAGTATTTTGCATTTATGTAGCCATCGGACAAAAAGGTTCTACTGTGGCTAATATTGCCAAAACGCTCGAAAAGCATGGCGCTATGGCTTATACTGTAATCGTGTCGGCCACTGCTGCTGAGCCTGCTGCATTGCAATTTTATGCTCCTTTTGCTGGGGCTGCCATTGGAGAGTTTTTCCGCGATTCTGGTCGTCCGGCTTTAATTGTTTACGATGATTTATCGAAACAGGCTGTTTCTTACCGCGAAGTTTCATTATTACTGCGTCGTCCGCCCGGACGCGAGGCTTATCCTGGTGATGTATTTTATCTGCACTCCCGTTTGCTCGAACGTGCTGCTAAAATTATCGCCTCCGATGAGATTGCTCGTCAGATGAACGATATTCCGGAGACTATCAGACATCTGGTAAAAGGTGGTGGTTCGCTTACTGCATTACCAATCATCGAAACGCAGGATGGCGACGTTTCGGCATATATTCCTACAAACGTAATTTCTATTACCGATGGCCAGATTTTCCTAGAATCGGCTTTGTTTAACTCAGGCGTACGTCCGGCAATTAACGTGGGTATTTCTGTATCGCGTGTGGGTGGTAATGCTCAGATTAAATCTATGAAAAAGGTGGCGGGTACACTCAAACTCGACCAAGCTCAGTATCGCGAACTCGAGGCTTTTGCCAAATTTGGTTCTGACCTCGATGCGGCTACTAAAGCTACACTTGGAAAAGGCGCACGAAATGTTGAAATTCTTAAACAAGGGCAATATTCGCCTTTGCGTGTGGAACAGCAAATTGCTATTATTTACTGTGGTACAACCAATTTATTGCGAAATGTGCCTACTCACAGAGTTTCCGAATTTGAAAAAGAATTTCTGGAGTATCTCGAAATAAAGCATAAAGATACCATAGATGCTTTGGCCATTGGCAAATATACCGATGCGGAAACCAAGGTATTAAAAGAAGTGGCTTTAAAAATAACCGAACATTATAACGTTTAGACTTATGACACTCGACGAATTATTTGTAAAAGCACAAGCAGATGTGCAAAAACTAAGTTCGAAACCATCTAACGATAATCTGTTGAAATTATATGCTTTATACAAGCAAGCCAGCGAAGGTGATGTAAGTGGCGATCGTCCTGGTGGTTTTGATTTTAAAGGAATGGCTAAATACGACGCATGGGAAGCTGTAAAAGGAAAAACGTCCGAAGCAGCTAAACAAGAATATGTAAATTTGGTCAATAATTTATTAGCATAATTTTAGATAATTTTTTCCGCGAATGGCAAATTTAAAAGAAATAAGGGTTAGGATTGCTTCCGTTGGTTCCACCATGCAGATTACCTCTGCAATGAAAATGGTTTCGGCCGCAAAATTTAAAAAGGCACAGGATGCTATTGTTCAACTCAGACCTTATGCCCAAAAAATGCACGAAATTCTGGCTAATTTGAGTGCCAGTCTCGATTCGGCCGAAGATAATCCCTTTGCTGCGCAACGCACAGTGGTGAATAAAATTGCCGTGGTGCTTGTTTCTTCCAATCGCGGATTGTGCGGTGCTTTTAACAGCAACGTTGGAAAAAAGGCGCTAGATCTGGTAGAAGGGAATTATGCTCATTTGGTTCCAAGGGGAGGTGTACATTTTTATTCTATCGGGAAAAAAGCTGCCGATTTGCTCAAACACCGTAAATACCCACTCGAAAGCAATTTTAATTATCTCTACGAAGATTTGACTTACAGCAATGTGAGTAAAGTTGCCGAATTTTTTATGCAAAAATTTGTGGCTGGTGAATACGATAGAGTCTTCTTAATCTATAATCAGTTTAAGAGTGCTGCTTCTCAGATTTTGCAAGTAGAGCAGTTTTTGCCGGTGGTTTTGCCTGCCGATAATAACAGTAAAGTGCAGTCGGATTATATTTTTGAGCCTGATAAAGATTTCATAATTCAGGAATTAATTCCGAAATCTCTTAAAACACAATTTTTTAAGGCAGTTTTAGATTCTAATGCATCTGAGCATGGTTCGCGTATGATTGCCATGCACAAAGCTACCGATAATGCCACTGATTTGCAGCGTAGTTTAAAACTTACATATAATAAAGCCCGTCAGGCTGCCATTACTAAAGAAATTCTCGAAGTGGTGGGTGGTGCCGACGCTCTATAATTTTTTTTTTCAAAATAAGCAAATAAGCCGGTATCAAAACGCCGGCTTTTTTTATCCGCAATTTGCAGGTATTTTATGGGCGAATATAACGGAACTTACTTTAAACTTTTCAGGTTTTACAGGCGATTGCCGTTCTTTCAATCATAAGCAAACTACCGTTATCCTTAGGTGGAGAATGTATCTGCGTCCCAAAATAATGTATTTCCTTATTTTCAATACATTTATTTAAAATACTATTGATATTTAATATATTATAAGTTCTTGGGGCCATAAGTAATCAACCAGGAACCATCAAGTTTTATGGTGTGGCATAAATCATGCGATAAGGATTCATTCGATTCAATTTCGGCTATCTTATGTTGATAGATATAAGATTTATCTT
>DYOH01000110.1:0-158 GCA_020720625.1 Acetofilamentum sp.
GTTTCCATTTCGATTTTTTTTCAAAGATAACTATTATATCTTAATATTTCGGAATAGAATAATTATTTGTTTCAATATTAAGCAAATTTTTTAGTACTTATTTTTTTACCTCCAGTTTTGTTCGTCGTATTCGATCAGGTAAGTGAATATTTCAACAC
>DYOH01000110.1:258-12296 GCA_020720625.1 Acetofilamentum sp.
TAATGTTTTTCTGCGATATTGGGACCTGATGTATTGAATTGTCTCATTTTTTATTTTTTAAAAACGAATTCCTATGGTTTAAACTACAAAAATAATTTCCGACTGAAAAGTAATCGCTTTTACCTCCAGTTTTGTTCGTCGTATTCGATCAGGTAAGTGAATATTTCAACACCATCGATAGTTTCTGTCTGTTCTATTACCGATTCGGGATATCTGATATCGTTGGGGCAATAAACAAGATATATTCCAATGCTCTGACCAAGACTTTTACAATAATACGCTAATTGTTTTTTGCCGTTTAGAAACTGATTTTCATAATAAAAGATTTTTGTTTCGATTAAATATTCTTTCGAATTTACGTTAATAATCAAATCACTTTTACCTAATCCGGTATCAGCTTCACGGTAGCTTTTGCCATCAACAACTTGCAAAAAAGCTTGAATATAAGTTTCGAAACTATAAATTAATGCACTTTCTTTAATCGAGCGATATTTGCCGGATTCGTCTTTTTCTCTAAATACGTTAAATCCTCTTCTTTTAACGTATTCTTTGTAAGCGCCAATAAGTTTTTCAAGTTTTAAAATGCCTTGATTATCAAATAGTTCTTTAACAACAATACTACGCAAAATATGGGTTTTTTCTCCGTTGGTATAAGGGTAAAAGGCATCGTACAAGCGCTTTTTATAAAATGGAACCCAGAAAGTTACATAACCATTTTCATCTTTTTTTATTAATCCGTTGGTATGCAAAAGTTTTATTGCCGGACGATCTATTTTAAAAGGTATTTTTTCTTCGGTAAACAGGAGTCTGTCCACAAATTCGCGCTCTTCTTTGGCTTTATTCAAGATGTTGGAAAAGTTTTTGTCGATTGCTTCCGTCAGGTACCAATTTTCTACTTTAAGGTACTCTTCAAAGGAGATTATCGTATGGTCTGGAAAATCTTCGACCAGTTTTTTGGCAAAACCATTTACTAATCCTGGCTGATTGGCTGTAATTTCGGAAATTTTTTGCTTTACTTTAGGTTCAAAAAGCTGATTGGTTTCTGTTTCGTGTTGCAGAAGAAGTTCATGCACTTCTTTTTCAGTAAAATAGGGTACATTCAGATTATCGGCAATATTGAAAGGGCTTGCATTATCGCTAACTACACCCACAATGTTCGAAACGCCCACCAAAATTACGCTTTTTAGGCAATGTGTTTCTCTGGAGTGGTAGGCATTGCGTATGGAGTGCAAAAAGTCGCCAAAATATGCCTGGTTTATGCCTTCTACTTCGTCGATTATGAGAACACATTTATTTTTTCGATGTGTTTGAATTAACTCAAAAATATGTGATAAATCCGATTCTTTGCTAAAATCTAAATCCCATTTTTCCAAAATATGACGGGTAAGACTAAAAACAAAGCTCTCGATACTTGCATTTTTGTAATTTTCGAAATTGATATGAGCCACTTTATATCCTTCTTCGGTAAGTTTATCGGCTAATTGACCAAAGTAAGTGCTCTTGCCGGTTTGGCGGGGTGCCCAAATGGTAAAGTATCTGTCATCATGCACCAAATTCAGTCCAATTGTAATCAAATCTGTTCTCTGAATGGTATAATGTTTTTCTGCGATATTGGGACCTGATGTATTGAATTGTCTCATTTTTTATTGATTTATCAATTCAAAGTTAATAAATTTAATTTCAACAATCAATATATTTTGTGGTGTATTAAAGCCTTGATTTATTGTTTATAGGTGAATAAGTGATTAGGGAAAAGCTTTGGAGAAGCAAAGAATTACTAATTCATGGAAAGACGTTTACTTCTTTTTCGAGTTCGATGCCAAAATCGGTTTTAACTTTTTCCGCAATTTTATCGGCTAAGCGCAAAATGTCGGCACCGGTGGCACTGCCCTTATTTATTAATACAAGTGCTTGCTTGTCGTGTACGGCTGTATTTCCGTTTTGATATCCTTTTAATCCACATTTTTCGATGAGCCATCCTGCCGGTATTTTTACTTTATGGTCAAGTTCCGGATAAGAGGGCAAATCCTGATAACTTATTTTTAATTGTTGAAATTTTTCTTCTGAGATTACTGGATTTTTGAAAAAGCTACCTGCATTAGGCATTTCTTCTATTTTTGGCAGTTTTTGCGCGCGTATATCTAAAATTGCTTTTCGTAAATTGGCCGCATTTTGCTGAGGATATTTTTTTAATTCTTCCTGCACCATGGCATAGCTAATCTGAAGATTTTCTTTTCGCTTCAATTTAAAAAAAACAGCTGTAATGACGTATTTATCTTTTAATTCTTGTTTGAAGATGCTTGTACGATAACCAAACTTGCAGTTATCTTTATAAAAATAATCAATCTCGTGGGTTTCCAGGTTTACTCCTTCCACTTTATATATAAAATCTTTTACTTCAACACCATAAGCTCCAATATTCTGAATTGGAGACGCTCCAACAGAGCCCGGAATTCCACTTAGGTTCTCAAGGCCAAACCATTCGTTATTGATACATTGTTCCACAAATGTATCCCAGTTTAGTCCTGCATCGGCTTTGATGAGTATTGTTTCGGTATCCTTTTTCTTTACTTCTATTCTATTGCATATTGGATGTATAACGGCCCCATGAAAATTGTCGATAAATAAGACATTGCTTCCACCCCCTAAAACTCTTTTTTCCAAATGCTCGTAAAGGTCGTTTTTAAGAAAAGCTTTAAGTTCTACGATATCGGTAAATGCAAAGAAAAAATCAGTAAACACTTCAATACCAAATGTATTGTGGTTTAGGAGATTATAATTTTTGATAATTCTTCGCATATCTTTTACTAATTGCACTGCAAAATTAATGGCTTAATTAGATTTTGCAATTTTTTTTGATTATTTGACCAAATAAAATGACGAGCTGCTTCATTTAGGTAATATTGATAAAATATATTTTCGTTTCCTGCCTGTACTTTTTTTATCAAACTTGCTAAATCTTCCGGTGTACGGTATTTTAATACTTCCCCAACATGAAAATTGTTTACAATACGCGCCATTTCCGGTAAATCTGATACAATTACTGGAATTTGTGCCTTAACATAATCGAAGATTTTGTTGGGTAGCGCAAATCTGTAGTTTAATCCGGCATCTTCTTCTAAACTTAGACCGATATTGGCCAATGGAGTTAAAGACTGTAGGGTTTCGAAATTTAGCTGGCCGGTAAAAATAATTTGATTGTTCTGATTCTTTTTTTTTGCAAGACTTTTAAGTTCTTTTTCCAAATCACCGGTTCCTGCAATTACCAGAATCCAGTCGGGCAATAGAGGCATGGTGTTTATCATTAGCTCCAATCCTCTGCTTTTATTAAGTGCCCCCTGATAAAGCATAATTTTTCTGCGGGGAGGAATTCCGAATTGGTCTAAATTTCCGGCAATAAAATTATGCTCTTGCGGATAATTTGGCAATACGGTAAATTTTTTTTCGTATCTATCTAAATAATAGTCAGCAATTGAGCTGCTAACTGTAATGCCTGCGTCTATCTGCGGAATGAGTTTATCTTCCAATTTTCTCCAAAAATTTTTTATTCTAGGTCTGTTTTGCAATTCCGGAACTTCGCTAAAAAGCTCGTGGCTGTCGAATAATATTTTCTTGTTTCTCAAAAGGGCTGCCAGCCAAACAGCAGGTAATGTATCTAAATCGTTGGCTATCGCCAATTTATATGGGTGAACAAGCAAATACAGCAGCAATCTAATATTGTATTCGGCATAAAAAATGGCCTTTCTGGAGAAAATAAGGTTTAACCTTTTATAGTCGTATGTTCTGTATCCCGGATGCAGGCTTTGTCTTTTTTTCCGACCAAGCAACAATACATTATAGCCGGCTTCTTGCAGGCTAAGCGACATTTTATGCAATCTTTGGTCGGCGGTTAAATCGTTACTTACGCAAAGAATAATATCGGGTATTTTCTTTTTCGCAGATTGAGCCATATAGTAAATACCTTACTTCGATTTTACCTTAAATGTCCAAACGTAGGTGAAACGCGATACTTCGTCTCCTTCTTCGTCAATACCTACTGAATTTACGTCAACTGTTACTCCTTCGCCTGTAGCAACTGATTTTTCAATGGCATCCACAATTTTTAATCCATCGGAACAGGTAAAAGTGATTTTTGAACGGGCTTTTTTAGAGAAATGCGCATTCATGTCGAAAACCAGCATCGAAATTTTTTTCCCGCTTGCCTGAATGGTATTAATGGCCAGCAAACCTGTTGATAATTCTGCGGCCATGGCCTGCGCTGCAAAATATACCGATTCGAACGGATTCTGGGTGCGATAGCTGAACGGTATGGTTACAATGGCCTCTTCGGCAGTAAGTTTTTTTACTTTTAAACGTCCGAATAATGCCATAGGTAATTTCTGGAGCATAAACAGGCGGAATAACAAGGGGTTGGTTGCTTGTTTTTTAAATTTTGTACTGTTTGGGTCAATCATCTTTTCTTTATTTTAGGCCAAATTTATCGTTTTTTCTGCAATGACGAACATTTTTCGGGAAAATATTATGCATACCTAATATTTTTTTTCTCTGAATTTTGGTTTACCTTGCAGCTTGTTCGAGCTTTTTTTGTCAATATTTTTTTGTTGGTATTTAAACAGATATTTATGAATGGAAGTTACAAAGGAATTGTTTTTGAAGATTATCGTGATTTGTCGCTTTTAGCATTTAATATTTATGATAATCGAATACATACTGATGAAGATTATATTGTCAAAGTTCTTGTTTTTATTGAGCTTGTGGGACATTTGAGACCAAGATTCGTGGTTTTTGATAAATCTATTCGCGATTTTGAAATTTCTGCTGCCATTTGGGGGTATTCGCAAAGGTATGTGGTGGCTGAACTCTTTAGTTTTGGTATTGAAAAGTTGTTTTTTATCGTTACGCAAGAGAGGTTAGAAGTTTATCAGAATAGATTACCCGAAAACATTCATGCTTTCTTAAATTTTACCCAATTAAAAAATTATATACTTCAATTGCCGGGTATCGTTTTATAATTTTTTTTGCCTTCATTTAATTTCCTGCGCATATAAAAAATACTTATGCATATTCTTTTCGTTTTTGTTTGATTTAAACAGAATTAATAGAGTTGCTGAGCACAAAAAGTCCTGTAAAATCTTGTTAATTATCGTTAAATTGTGGAAAAATCAAATCTGGAGGCAACATAATTTATATTTTTAGCTGTTTGAATATAAATTTTAGAACTTTACATGATGATAAAAAAAGCAATATTCTTTGCATTTATTTTGGTTTTGCCAAATTTTATGCATGCTCAGGCTTACGAAATCAAAATAAAAATGCCAGGCTTTGCCAATAAGCAAATTATTTTAGGTCATTATTTTAGCGACCGTATGTTGCCGGATGATACTGTGCAGCTAAACGCTCAAGGGATAGGTAGTTTAAAAGGCAACGAAAAATTACCTGGCGGTATGTATTTTTTGTTTCTGCCCAATAGAAGGTATTTCGACCTCTTGATTGATAAGGAGCAGCATTTCGAAATTGAGAATGATACGGCTGATTTTGTAAATCAATTTAAATCTAAGAACTCCGTAGAAAATGAACTTTTCTATGATTATCAGAAGTTTATGATATCAAAATCGCAAGAAGCCGAGAAATTAAGAGCCGAAAGAAAAACTTTTGTTGGCGATTTGACCAAAGAAGCCGAAATTGATAATAAGCTTAATCAATTGCAACAAGATGTGAATGATAAATTTAATCTTGTGCAGAAACAACATTCCACCTCTTTTTTGGCTGTTTTCTTAAAAGCCACCCGAGAGGTAGAATTGCCCGCTGAAATTGCTGATGACAAAAAGTTTTTTTGGTATATTAACCATTATTTCGACAATATGCCTCTCCAGGACGAACGTTTTGTGCGCACTCCGTTTTACGAAAATAAAGTAAAAACATTTTTTAAACTGCTCGACCAGATGCCTGCAGATAGTGTGATTAAATTTGTGGAGAGTGTTTTCGAAAGAACAGGCATTACCAAAGAAAAAGGAAAACGAAACGAAGAATTATTCCGTTTTATCCTCATTACGGTGCATAATCACTATGCAGGTACCGAAATAATGGGGCACGACGCTGTTTTTGTGCATGTAGCCGAAAACTATTATATTCCTAAAGCATACTGGGCAGATGCTGAGTATATTAATAAACTAAAAGAAAACATTAGCAAAACCAAGTCAAATTTAATTGGAAATGCTGCACCACCGCTTATTATGCAAAAATTGCCTGCGGATGCTTCGTCAATAAACCTTTTATTGCAAAAAAGTAAGGATATTAGAACCATAGGCTTTGATGCACATATCAAACTTATTAAACAATATTCTCAGGATCAGGCTTTAAAAGATGAATTGAGCAAACCTAATTTAGCAGAATCGGCCAAGGAGAAATCGCTCAAAAAGGCCATGGAGATGGAGAATATGAGCCCGGTAGAAAAGCAGATTAAAGATTTGGCCTATAGAGAATACGTGAAATATTTTGAAGAGTTTTATAATGATGTGGATAAATACATCGACGGGTATCCGGATATTTATGAGCTAAAAGCTGATAATTTGGTTATTTGGTACTGGGAGCCCGATTGCAGCCATTGTAGGGAAGAAACACCTGTTATGGCGGCTTTTTACAAAAAATTTAATCAATTAAAATTTGCATCTCCCGAGAAAAATCTCGAAGTCTATGCTGTTTATCTGCCCCGTGCAATTGACGATTGGGGCAAGTTTACGCATAGTCTTAGTGGCTGGCTCGAGTTTATTACCAAAAATAACATGACCGACTGGCTTAATGTATGGGATCCTTATGGTGAAACCAATTATCGTCAGACCTACAATGTATATAGTACGCCAACTGTATATCTGCTTGATGCAGACAAAAAAATTGTTGCCAAAAGAATTGGCGTGGAAGCCATTCGTCGAATCCTTTTCGATAAATACTTAATGGAAAATAAGGAAACGAATGAAGGAAAAAACCTTAAACCGGCTTTAGAAGAGTTAATAAAACTCTTCTCTACCAAAGAGGAACTCGAAAATCTGAAAACCGTTGTGGAAGGCAGATTAGAAGGAGAACACAAAATAATGGCCTTAGAATTAATTGAAAAATCGATGCCCAAATAAGTACTATTCAAAATGTTTTCAATTAGCACATTGTCTGCATGAGTGCAAGCAATGTGCTTTTTTTTATTGAGAAAAATCTATATTCGTTGTGTTTTTTTGATAAAATCTTTTGGTATTTAAAAAAATAAAGCATATCTTTATGTTAAACAACACAAATATACTTAACCATGAGATTTGTACCTAAATTATTACTGAAACAACTCTACACAAGAGGCAGCTTACAAAACACAGCCGGAGCATTACAATTTTCCGTTAAAAATCGTTTGAAAGATGCTCAGCTCAAGGGCATTGAATGTTTGGCTATTGATGGTCAAAGGCTTGATTTAGATGACGTAAGTATTTCCGATGGACAGAGAGATCCTATTCCTGCAAAGCAAGTTACAAAGGATTATTTTATTGATTTTCCATTGAAAAAGAACATCGTTTTTACCATTAAAAATAAGAGTCTGGAAGAGGGAAAATACAAACTAAAATTTGTCGTACATGCCGACCCTTTCGGAAAACTGGAATTTGAAGTGGAAGATTCCATTCGAAATCAGTCTGATATGGAAAAAAGAATTCCCAGAGACGAAAGCGATGATTATAAACAAGAAATTATTGACGAACGACTCGATTTCGCTGAAAAATTTTCGGATATTAAATTGACGCATATTAGAAATTATTCTTTCGATCCACATATTTTGCAGGGTAATATTGAGCATTTTGCTGGCGTTGTCCAAATTCCTATTGGTTTGGCTGGTCCTATTAAAGTTAATGGTGAACATGCAATTGGTGAATTTCTTATTCCACTTGCCACTACAGAGGGCACATTGGTGGCATCCTATAACCGTGGAATTAAAGTTTTAAACGAAAGCGGTGGGGTTACTACAACTATTTTAGACGATGCCATGCAGCGTGCTCCGGTTTTTGTTTTTAAGGATGCCCGTGGTGTTCGTTCTTTTGTGCAATGGGTAAAAGAACACGAGAAAGAAATTGCCGATCAGGCAGAAGCTACATCCAGTGTGGCTAAGCTGAAATATATCGATACGCTTACATCCAATAAATTTGCTTATTTACGATTTAATTATCATACTGGAGATGCCGCAGGCCAAAATATGGTGGGGAGAGCTACTTTTGTAGCTTGCAGCTGGATTCTTGAAACTTATAAAGATTCACCCATCGAAAATTTCTTTCTTGAGTCTAATTTGGCTACCGATAAAAAGGCTTCGCAGATTAATATTATGCGTACTCGCGGAAAACGTGTGGTAGCTGAGGCTGTTATTAAGCGCGATGTTTTGCTCAGAAGAATGCGTGTTGACCCCAAAAATCTGGCTTATCATGGCTTGGTGGCCAACGTGGGGGCTATTCTCTCAGGCGCTAACAACAACGGTTTACATTCTGCCAATGGTATCACGGCCATGTTTATAGCTACAGGGCAAGATGTGGCCAATGTGGCTGAATCTTCGGCTGCTTTGCTTTATAGCGAGGTTACCCCCGATGGAGACCTTTATCTTTCTATTACCATTCCTTCGCTTATTGTAGCTTCTTATGGTGGTGGAACAGCATTGGCTACCCAGCGCGAAAATCTCGAACTTTTGGGCTGTTTTGGTAAAGGCAAGGTGAATAAACTGGCCGAAATTATTGCAGCGGTGGTTTTGGCCGGCGAGATTTCTTTGGCATCTGCTATTTCTAGCTCCGACTGGGTGTCGAGCCACGAAGAATTTGGCCGAAACAGGTAAAATCATTTATATAAATTGACATACTTCCCGAAAGGTTCTCTATTTTCGGGAAGTTAAGCGCAATTTTGAATCAGGCATTTAGCTAATATCACAAAAAAAATATGCAAGCATAGGAAATAATACAAAGCAAATATATAATAGCCTACAAGCAATATAGTAAATAATCAACCACGTAGTGGTGAAATCTTTGTAGAAAATAAATTCTGGCGCTATCTTAAGGCGCATAGCACCGACATATAAAAAATCTAAAATATTTAAGCATTTTCGCCAATACGTGGCTTTAATGTGCAATTATTCGTATTACTACAAAGATATTGCCGCTAACGCGATTAAAATCAAGTGTATGCTTTGAGCAAACAAAAAGCAAACGTTTTATTACTGAAATGCTAAATTCAATCGTTTTATCTCCTTTCTTTGACCAATCCGTGCATTCTTTTTATCTTTACTGCCAATTTTAAAAAATTAACCCTATGAAGAAAATCAGTATTTTACTAGGTTTTTCGGTGCTAGTCGTCTTAATAATAGCCGCATGCAACCAAACTAAAACAAATCAGGATAATGTATTAAATCAACAATCGGAAATGGAAAAGAAAGTAGCTCAGTATTTGCCGTTTAAACTTACTACCGATGTAAGTGTACTTACCGAAAATGAGCGAAAAATGTTGCCTTTGCTTTTTGAAGCGGCTAAAATGATGGACAAATTGTTTTGGTACGAGGCTTTTGGTTTAAAAGACAGCGTTTGTGCACAAATTACCGACGAAAGTACCCGTAAGTTTTTTTATATTAACTACGGCCCTTGGGATAGACTCGACGACAATAAGGCTTTTATATCCGGTTTTGGTGAAAAACCAGAAGGAGCTAATTTTTATCCGCTCGATATGAACCGTGATGAGTTTGAAAACTGGAATAATCCGGAAAAAGAAAGTCTTTATACCATGATTCGCCGTGATTCTGCCGGACAGCTACAGGCTATTCCTTACCATGTTTATTTTAAGGCTGATTTGGAGAAAGTTGCCGATTTATTAAAACAAGCGGCCGCCTTAGCCGAGGATGCCGGTTTGAAAAAATATTTCGAATTGCGTGCTCAAGCTTTGTTAAGCGACGATTATTTTGCTTCTGATATGGCTTGGATGGAAATGAAAACCAATACGATAGATTTTGTGGTGGGGCCTATTGAAAATTACGAAGATGCTATGTTTGGTTTTAAAGCTGCACACGAAGCATATATTCTGATCAAGGATAAGGAATGGAGTAATCGTTTAATTAAATATGCGGCTCTTTTATCCGATTTGCAAAAGGCTTTGCCTGTTGATGCCGAATATAAAAAAGAAGTACCCGGAAGCAGCTCCGATTTAGGCGCGTATGAGGTAGTTTTTTATGCTGGCGATTGTAATGCCGGCAGCAAAACCATTGCCATTAATTTGCCCAACGACGAAAGAGTGCACCTTGCCAAAGGTAGTCGCCGTTTGCAACTCAAAAATGCCATGCAAGCCAAATTCGATGCCATTCTTTCCCCAATTGCCAATGTTTTGATTGCCGAGGATCAGCGCAAAAATGTACAGTTTACTTCTTTTTTTGAGAATACCATGTTTCACGAAGTTGCTCATGGTTTAGGTATTAAAAATACCATCGATGGCAAATCTACTGTGGGCAAAGCCTTAAAAGAAAAATACTCTACACTCGAAGAAGGTAAAGCTGATATTCTTGGATTATTTATGGTTACTGAATTGCAGAAAAAAGGACATTTAGAAGCCGATTTAATGAATAATTACGTAACTTTTATGGCCGGAATTTTCCGCTCTATTCGTTTTGGGGCTGCCAGCGATCATGGTCAGGCCAATCTTATCCGCTTCAATTATTTTAAAGAGATGGGTGCTTTTACCCGAAACGAAAATGGAACTTACAGTGTAAATTTCGAAAAAATGCAGGAAGCCATGAATTCTTTATCGGCATTAATTCTTAAAATTCAGGGTGATGGCGATTACGAAGCTGCTGCAAAATTGGTATCCGAAAAAGCAGTGATGGACGAGCAGCTCAAAGCTGATTTGGCCAGACTTACCGATGCGAACATACCCGTAGACGTGGTTTTTGAGCAAGGACAAGAAGTATTGGGATTGTAGGATTTTTTCCCATTAATTTCACGAATTGTTTTCCCACTAATTTCACTAATTTCACGAATTGTTTTTTTCTTTTTTTGTGTAATTAGTGTAATTCGTGGGCATATTTTTTTATTTTCCCACTAATTACACGAATTTCACGAATTTCACGAATTGTTTTTTCTTTTTTCGTGTAATTAGTGTAATTCGTGGGCTATTTTATTATTTATGTAATTCGTGGACAGATTTTTCTTTTCCCACAAATTTCACGAATCGCACGAATTGTTTTTTTCTTTTTTCGTGTAATTAGTTTAATTCGTGGGCTATTTTATTATTTATGTAATTCGTGGACATATTTTTCTTTTTCCCACAAATTTCACGAATTTCACGAATTGGTTTTTTTCTTTTTTCGTGTAATTAGTGTAATTCGTGGGCTATTTTTCATTTTCCCACAAATTTCACGAATCGCACGAATTGTTTTTTTCTTTTTTCGTGTAATTAGTGTAATTCGTGGGCTATTTTTCATTTTCCCACAAATTTCACGAATCGCACGAATTGTTTTTTTCTTTTTTCGTGTAATTAGTGTAATTCGTGGGCTATTTTATTATTTATGTAATTCGTGGACAGATTTTTCTTTTCCCACAAATTTCACGAATCGCACGAATTGTTTTTTTTCTTTTTTCGTGTAATTAGTGTAATTCGTGGGCTATTTTATTATTTATGTAATTCGTGGACAGATTTTTCTTTTCCCACAAATTTCACGAATCGCACGAATTGTTTTTTTCTTTTTTCGTGTAATTAGTGTAATTCGTGGGCTATTTTATTATTTATGTAATTCGTGGACAGATTTTTCTTTTCCCACTAATTTCACGAATTTCACGAATTGTTTTTTTCTTTTTTCGTGTAATTAGTGTAATTCGTGGGCATATTTTTTTATTTTCCCACAAATTTCACGAATCGCACGAATTGTTTTTTTCTTTTTTCGTGTAATTAGTGTAATTCGTGGGCATATTTTTTTATTTTCCCACAAATTTCACGAATCGCACGAATTGTTTTTTTCTTTTTTCGTGTAATTAGTGTAATTCGTGGGCTATTTT
>DYOH01000111.1 GCA_020720625.1 Acetofilamentum sp.
AATACTACAACGATATCGGGGCTAATGCCCCTAAAATCAGGTATATGCTTAAGTAAACAAAAATCAAACTTTTTATAAATAAACGCCTAATTCAATATAGTTTATTAAAGTACTTTAGAGATAAGGTTACTTTTGGGGGAATAAATTTTTGTACCGGGCGGAATATATATAATGTTACCTGCTTTGGCATTGGTAAAAAATGCATTTCCCTGCATCTGTTCCTTTGCAGTAATCCTAATTTCTTTGCCTTTATTTAGATAATACAGATAATATTCTTTGTTGTTTGAATGATTAAGCGTATTGAGCATTTCTTGGGTATTATGAAAGTAACTAAAAAGCGAGCGGCCTTCTTCAATCAAAATATAATAGATGTTACCATCCGAAGGCACTTTGTAATTTTGCGAGAGTTCAAAAGTGGCACCTTTTCCTTCAATGATGTTTAAATTCATCTGCGCCGAGCGTTTAATATAATTCCAGTTACGGCTAAATTCGCCCATAACCTCATGGGCAATGCTGGCAACTTGCTCTTTCGAAAGTTGTGTTTCGCCTTTTAATACGATGCCCATATTTATTACATTGGCCATTTTATCGATTAAATGTGCTGTATCTTCCTGAAAATATTTATATTGCTGCATCAGTTCGAGATAAACGATACTGCGTTTAATAACCAAACGCGCATAATTTTCGGCCTTTTTACCTGCACCATTATAACGTCGCAAACCTTCGAATTTATTCTCCGAAGAATAGTGTTTATATTTAGGCAAGAAATCGTAAGGAAAACGGATCTGAGCGGCTAAACTTGTGAAATAGTGCGTTCCGTTTGAATTCCACCCGATGTATTTACCCCATAATTCGGGATCAATTTTGCAAATCCACTCAGCAGTTGGCCTGTATAATTGAGGTAATCCCAAACTTTTTCCGCCATCGCCAAGCATCAAAGGGTTAAAGGCCGATTCGGTATACTGCTGGGCAAGGATAATGCTTAAAAGCGGCGACTCCTGGCCATTAACCATAAAATCGGAGAAAGCTTCGCGTTCGTAGTGGATAACTAAATCGGATGGAACATAACCAATGGCCTCGTTTTTGCCGGTATTATACCTTATATAATAGCTGCTTTGTCCTTCGCGGCGAAAAGACATAAGCTCTATCGGAATAAGAAATCTACGAGGAATATCAAGTTCTTCTTGTTGAATGAGTTGTAAAACTCGCTGTTGTATAAAGCAGGCAGAATCATTGGCCGATAATTCGGAGTAATTTACTAATTTTTTTAGTTCCAAAATGGCTTGTGTTTCATAGCTGTTGAAAGCCGATGAAAATAAAGAATAGGGTATAAGTAAGACTAAAAACAAATTTTTAATTTTCATTGGCACTGAAACTTGGCTATTCAAAATTACGAATTTTTTTTCGATTCAGTATTATATCTATCTTAATATTTTAACTTTGTGCAAAAAAATGAACAAAACACGTATTGCATTACTTATCATTAGTATATTAGGAACAATCTCCATAATCATTTACGACAAAGTGGTGTTGCCGAAAGTGGCCACTATTCATCCAGAAATAAATGCCGGCAGCTATTGCCTAAAAAAAATATTTCATGCAAAAGTAGCCTCTATTTCTACAGACAGTTTAAAACGCATACTGGCGGATGAGCCTGGCCAATGGATTTTGATAGATTTACGCATTTCGTCGGAATCTCAGAAAATGCCTGTAAAAAATGCTTTTTCTTTACCTTATGAAGAATTGGCTCATACCGAAAGAGATATTTTTATCAGGAGCGGAAAAAAAATATTATTTCTTTCGAAGGATGGACGATTGGCTGAATTTGTATGCATGCAATTAAGCGACGAAGGAATAAAGAATATTTTGTATCTTGAAAATGGAATAGATAATTGGCATATAGAATAAAAAATTATCAACATATATTCCATAAATACGCTCTAAAATATCAGCTAAATATTTGCTATAATTCACATTATATTCATTAGTTAATTAATTATCAATAAGTAATTTATGGATAAAATTCTAGCAAAATAGCATTTCGGTACATTGGCCTATGAATCAAGTTATCAACAGAAGAAATCAGAAAATGGCCAAAATAGGGCAAATCATGTTGATAAAAAATTATGCAGAAATTTTAATTATTCATAAAAAAAGCGCTATATTGCCATTTATAAACGATTTAAGAACAATTTATGGTGCAACTTCATGCTGGATTTTTCCTGAGTGCATTAAGTCAGATAATTGATAAAAAGGAAGATAACAGTGATATAAAAAAACTTATACGAAATTTGTTTGTCTTTGATGCCGACGGCGACATCAGAGAAAATCCGTTTTCAACCGAAGATTCCATCTTAGCCATTGCACAAAAAATTATTTCCTATGCCCACCAAAAACAAGCACCATTAAGCATAGAAAATCAATTTGCACAAAATTTAAAATATACCCAACGAAAGGTAAGCGACGAATCAGAAATACAATATCCGCTCATTCAGGACATACCCATTGCCGAAGAAGCTATTTACCAGCATCTGCATATTATAGACCCCCGAATTTCAAATTTTAAACCCTATCTGGATTTTAATTTTAAATTGGGCGCATCGAAAGATGGTTTGATGGAGAATTTTATGTTCTCCTACATTCCAACTTACTTAGGCAGCGAATTTGTTCAACTTTTAGAGGTAAATCCTGAATTTTTAAGTTTTTTTTACGAAAAACCATACACATTAAAATCAAAAACAGAGAAATTAACTGATATTCAAAGAAATCAAGTATACAAAAATATTGATTTTAACCTGGTACTTCCTTATAGTACCGCTAAAAATGCCGAAAACAACTGGATCGAAATAGACGACCAGGAACACGAGAAGCTCTCACAAAAAGAAATTGATAAGCAAAGGGAAGAACTGAGCAGAAGTATCCTTAAAATAGATACCATGCGCATACCCGTTAAAGATTTTTCTCATATAAAATCTTATTTGGATCAGCTTAAAGCAAAAGCAGACAAGGAAAAATACTTCTCCTTAATCAAAAGAAATTATTCGCGACCACTTTACAACAACAGTATAGAGTTTAAATGGATGCAGTTGGTTTTATCGCCAATTGCAATTGCACGGATAGAAAGTGTACTCATTAATTTGCTCTTGAATAATCAGTTAAGTTTAAAGGACGAATTTTGGACAATTGCGGTTATTGAGCGCGATGTGCCTGCCGCTTATGCAGCCATCGAGGATTTTAATATTCTGATGTCAGAATTGTTTAAATTAGAAGGCAAAGAGCGTAAACTTCCTGCAATTAGGCTGCATGTATTTAATACCAAGGAGTTTGAAAAAGCTGAGTTAAATAAAATACATAGCCAGAAAATAAAATTACTAAGCGAATTTCCGGAACAAAAGGAATTTGATGTACTTATAGATTTGGCCATGCTCGAAAGAATGAGCCCAATAAGCGCCCTACAAAAATCAAAAGCAAAAATCAAGTTGCGTATTCGTTCGGCCCATAGATTGCGCAGTTTCGACGAAACGCCACAGGCAAAAGTAGTATATTTTAAAAAGATACTTTCTATTCCGCGATCGCATCATAGCAAATACATATCGCTACTAGATAATCGGGAGTTTTTTGCCCGGAATATACTTAGAATTGACAAACTAAAAGATTTTCAGCTAAATATGCTCGACGATGGCCTTGCTGGCATTCGTCAAATGTGCTATTTCTCCGAAAATCAAGAGGTTTATAATATTTTTTATTTACTCTCGTTTTTGCAAAGCAACGGAAAACTGTGGATTAGCGATAAGTATACAACCCAATTGGCTCAAAGCGAATTTTTTGATCAGAAAAGCTTTCTTAAACCATTTATAGTACACCATTTATTTAATGATGAAGAAAAATATAACCGTTTTCAAATCATAAATTACTATAATCTGGCCTTTACTTTTGCGCAAGCCGATTGTTTTTCTACAAGCTGTCTTCCGGATATTTCGTTCAGCCATACGCGCCTGGCCGAAACACAAGTATTTTTCGACAATGTACACGTGCTTTCGGAATGGAATACCGGATTTAACTCATCGTTTTTAAATGGTTTGCAGGCCTTAAAAAAAATTATTCCGGCGGAAAACTTTCTGTTGGCCAATACCCGTTCGGGAGTTTACAATGTGCTTGCCGATATATCAAAAGTACTCAAAATACCACTCGGCAATATCAAAATTCAGGAAAAAAGCTATCAAAATGCCCGATTTTACGTAAATATTATTCAAATTACAAGCGAAAATACCAGGCTCGGAATAAGTACCAATGTGGTAAATTCACGCAAACAAATTACATCAATTCAGGAGATTGATGAATTTGTGGAAAAAGAAAATACCGAAAAGAAAAACCGGGTGATTGTATTTACACCCGAAAATAAAGGTATTTGCGGCATTTCCGATAGCCAATTGAATGGTATTTTCGATAAAATTTCGAATAAATACGAGGACAAGGAAATATCCAAATTGCCGGCTACCGACCCACATTTAAGTCTAAGCCAAAACATTGCCATTAAAAACGAATTGCAACTGGAATGGCCGCAATTTAAACGTGCCGAAATTTGCCTTTCGAATATCCACAATACCTTAAACATAAGCGATAATCATATACAAAAAATTGTATTTCCTTTTACACCCTTAAATATTGAAGAAATACAAAATGCCCTGGCTATGCTAAATTACGAAAATGCACAGCCCGAAGTTGTTTTTAATTTTTATAGGGAGAACAATGGTATTTTTGAGAAACAAATGCTCGAACAACTGCTCATGTCGAATTATTTGGGTATGGAGCGCGAAAAAGAGCTTGGAAACGAACTATTTGAGTCAATTCATGCCGATAGACTAAGCAATCTGCAATTCTTATCACGATTAATCAATAATAAGTTTCAGTTGGAAGTAAGCCTGAAACCTGGAATAAACGATAAATCTTATCTCCTGTATTTATACGAATCGGGCGAGCTAATGGGCACAATTGATGAGCGAAACTGGAAAACAGAAATACATCATAAAACCCATCGCGATATTGTTCAATTTTTGGCCATCGAAATTCAGAGCAGAATTCCTGAAATGGAATATATGAACAAATGGCTTCCTAAATTATATTATAATCAGGCATTTAAACCATTTTTGCAGCTATGGAATAAAACCGAAATCGATGCTGTAAATACTTTTGTGCTCCCCCTTGAAAACGAATTCTACGGAAGATACACTGAATTATTGGCCGAAGCCCAGATTAAGGAATATGCCGATGAATTAATTAACAAGAATCCATTTTGGAATGCATTTAAACCTGCATTTGAAAACACTGTTCGCAAAAAAATTGCCAAAGAGAAAGAAGAAGAATTATTCGAATATTTCTATAAAATACGAACAGCTTATCAAACGCGATTTATTTTATCTAAATGGGAAAAACTTGGCTTTATCGACAGTTATATCGAAAATGAAAGAAACGGAACCATCGAATGTAGGTTTACCAAAAAAGAATTGAATTATTATAAAGAAAGAATTCAAAATTATTTTTTGGCCTATTTCTCCAACGAATTTATTCAACGAGTAATTAATAAATCGGTAAGAGATTTGCCTGCTTTGTGGACCCAGTTTATAAACGTGTATTATAGAGAGATACAGCACTTTACAGATGAAACGAGCTTTGAGATAATCCGGTTTTTGCAAATTCAACTTGCCGAGCAAGAAAAAAAATCGTACAGAAACCTACGTGCAGCCAATTATTTGCGCGCATACCCTTTCCGAAAGCAAAGCAATTCGGATTTTAGCGATAATCTGATGGACATAACTTCTAACCTTACCCGTAAAAGTTTTGAAGTGGTGAAAGAGTATGTTTCACAAATTGGCTATAAAAAATCGCAATGGTTTGATTTACTTTTAAGTTCAAAAGAATTATTGCAGAAAAAGCCCGATTATTGGGTATTGCATTTTCTCTACGGCTTGGCTTCGGCAGTAGTTTTTGAAAAAGATACTGAAGGATTTTCTAACGGGCTCGACCAATTGGCACAAGCATTCTCGCAACTGAGGTGGTCGCAAAAAACATCCACCAGAGATTTTACCGAAAAACAAGAATTTATATACTCGAAACTCGAAAATCAGGATCAAACGCTCAGAGACCAGGTTGAACCTGTAATTGAGTTGGCCATGCACAGGCATTGGCTTCAACAATTTAACCAAAATTTTTTATCAGGCTATGAAGGATAGAATTAATTCCGAACTGCTTAATTTACAGGATGAACTGCAAAAATTAGGACAGGCTGTAACCCATATCAAAAAAGCAGAAGACATCTCTACCAACGTGGTGGAGAACATGAAAGGTGTGCAGGAAAAATATCAAACCCACCTGGATCAGCTTGCTGCGCTATTTAAAGATTCGTTGAATAGTTATAAGCAAAATGCCGACGAAAATTTGGCAAAAATGCAAGAAATTAACCTTGAGCAACTGAGCGAATCTAAAAAACTCATTTCCGAAATTCAGCAAAAAAGTAATCTGATAGAAGAAAAAGCGCAAGAAACCCTTAAATCTGCTGCCGCTGAGTATGATAAGTTTCTTGACAAGAATTTTTTGCACACCAAGCACCAAATGGAGCAGGTGGCGCAGGCTTATCAAAAACGAATTGATGAAGAAAGCGAAATTCTGGCCGAGTTTACGCGCCTTTCACAGAAAACCGAGCATGTAAATAAGGAGTATGTGGAAAAACAACTTTCGGAAAATGGCGAAAAAATTGGTAATTTAATTAGCTCTCATCAATCAAATGTAGACCAGATTAATAGTTTACTTACCCAATACGAAGATTTGGGCAAGGCCACTGCCATATTATATCAAAAAATTTCGCAAATAGATTTTCCAACGCATCTTTCTAATATAAGTTTGCAAGTGGAGCAATTGAGTAAAAACATTGGAGATTATACCAAAAAAATTCAAAGCATCGAAAATCAGTTTCAGAAAAGTACCAAAGAAGTAAATAACTTGAAATACATGGTTATAATTGTGCTCATTTTTGTGGTGGCATTGGCTTTTGATGTGGCCATTAAATATTTGTAAGCAACAATTAGAATTATTGAAGAAACATCCCGATAGCATATTAATTTTTTTGAATCCTTTGTGCTGAATATTACAGACAAAGAAGCTTCCGTAGGTAACAAAACTTGCGGAAGCTTTTTTTTTTAGGTATTTTGGCTAGATTTTAAAAACCATAGTAAAACCAAAATGCTTATCTAAGCCAGGCTCGATGAATGTGCACTGACTAAGATAAGCATTTAGCATTCTACTAAGTTGTTTGTAAAGTATTCATTGCGGTTTAGTATTATCCATTTTTTTTTGAAACAGAGTTATTTGAAATTACCAAACATGCCGCAAAAATATATGTATTGCAACACATGCCTTTTTAGTTGTTTACCAATAGGCAAAATGGGCAATAGATATGCACCCTCATTGTAAACATTATGGATAATTACTTTAGGCTCTCAAAGAATGTATTTGAGAAAGCAATGTACAATCAATAATTGTCTACCCCGGTAATAATAGCAACACAACCTCTGGTGTAACCGGATTTTGCATCAGGCACCTTTACCGAAATAATCAGGTTTTCGCTCTCTTGCGGCATAAACTCCCAAATGGATGTGTAATCGTCGACCTTATTATTATAAATTACAATCTGATTGGCATTTATAACCCTGAAATTTAAATACTCAAAGGCTTTGGTATCGGCCACCACCACAATACGGTATTTACGCCCTTTAAAAAAAGGTTTCACTACATCTATCTGCTCACCGGATGTCAAGGCAATAGAATTTAGATATCCGTCGTGCTGAAATTCTTCCGTGTTTAACAAGGTAAGCCCTATTTTTTCGGCAAATTCAACGCATTGAGCAACGGAGCGATTAAAAATGGCAAAACCCATCAGCAGGAGGCTTACCAAAAAAATCTTTTTAATCATATAAAAAATTTTAAAAATGGATATGACTTAGCCTTCCTTAGGATAAGTATCGATTTAGGTAAATCAAAAACTATTAAACACATCGAAATCATAGTTAGTTAATAAAGTCATTGCGCAATATGGCCACCAATTCTTCGAGTTTTAAAAACTCTTTTAAAGTGGATTGCGAAACAGGCTTATTTTGTTTCAAATCTTCTTTAAGCAGATTACTAAAAGTTTTGTATTGGCCGTTTAAAGTGGTAAATTTTTCGTGATATTTATGAATATTTGGTTCGTTCTTATTCGATTCAATAATTTGCACTATAATCTCCATACTTAATCTTTGTTCCGAAATTTGATCCATAATTTTGGTATTGTATTTTAAATCCTTGGCCAATTTAGTGGCAAGGTACATACCCTCGGTCCAGCCGCCAATGGCCATAAGAAGCGCCAAATCAGGTTCACCGTTTTCGTTGAAATATGCCTCCGATCGCCTGTAAACTACCGTGATAATATCCATGAGCGAATCTTTATTCTCAAAATTCCGTGCCAGCCAGTTAATGGTATCCTGACTAAGTACATTACTGAGCCCAAGGCGGGTAGCAAGCTTTTGTGAGGTAGCAAAATAATTGATTGCAATCTGATCCTGCCCGGCAATGGATGCAAAACTAAAATCGGTACTATAAATACCTAAGTTTAACGCTTGTTTAACACTGGATTCGTAAAGGTCAACGTTTTCTACTCTGTTCAAAAAAGCCTCGTTAAAAACCGGACCCGATTCGGAGAACAGCATATCGGAAACCTCAGGTGGAGATGGGAGATTATAAAATATTTTCTTGGCCTCGTGAAAATCGGAGTCTGCGTCCGCTACATCTATATTTTTGGCATCTTTAGACGCATTGTTGGCAGGTTCGCAAGCACCAAAAAACAGAATAGCTGGAAAAAAAAGCAAAATCAATAACTGATAGACATCTTTCATATCGGGTAATTTTAGTATGTTTTAGTTGCAGAAGTATGAACACAAATAATAAAATCAGCCTTAGCCTTTGCAGCTTCGTTTAGCACCGAAATATCGTCTTGCTCTACTGTGGTAACAGTTGCGATGCTCAATTTTGGCGAAAACTCTTTTAAATAGCTTATAATTCCCTGATATTTATCAGAATGCATACTACCATTGTAATGTACAAACTTGGTGTTCTTTTTCATATTTTCACTCAAAAACCACGCCATTGTTGCATCTTTTACTGCTTGTGCATGGGCAATTTGCAGCATGCCTTGCGAAGCGTGTTCCTCTGTTTTTGATGGCGATTTTGACATCGCACCCTGCATGCCCATGCCCATAAACATTGGCATATAGATATTCTCGTAAAAAATTACAGGAAGTGGGGCAATGTATTTTTTTGCCTCTTTCGAAAGCGAATCCAAAGATGCCAAACCTCCACGTTTATGAACATACGCAGCATACCTGCGGGGAATATTGGTGGCAATAAAACGCAAACCTTTTTCTTTGGCAAATTCTACCAATGGGCGATAATCCGTTTTATAATTATTCCAAAGTTTTGCTTCCAATTCAAAATTCTTTTCTTCCATCATTCCGGCTAAATATTCGTCGAGAATTAATTGATCGTCGGATTCAAACATCTCGGCACCCAAAATTAATTCCTTTCCATGAAATTCGAATAGTTTTTCAGTAATTATCAACTCGAACCAATGGGCTACAGAATTATTGTGATACTCGCCGAAAAACACGCCATCGGCCTTCTTTAATTCGAGCATCATTTGCTCAAAACTTACTTCGGTTCCGGTTTTATCGTATATCTTAAACAGCATATCTTGTTGTGCCATCATTTGGAGAGGAAACAATATCAATCCCAAAAATACAGTATAAATATTTCTCATAATTTATTAAATTAAAATAATTGGTAGCAACTTACAAAAAAAAACGAACAAGAAAAACTTAGTTTGCCAAAATTTGATTATCTTGAGAAAAATAAGCAAAACAGGAACTCAAAATATCACCAGCAAAAATGAAAAAAATCTGCATCTTATGCATTTTACAAGGCTTTTTTATGTCAATTTGTTTCTCGCAGCATCTTGTTTCTGTATCTACTCATTTTTTTTCGGTACAGACAAAACCCGACAGCCTGATTTTTGGCACTCCCATTTTTCATATAACGCCGGGTGCTCGTTTAAATTATCAGCTTCGCGATAAAAATAGTGGATTTTCGCTTTCTTCCGCTCTGTTGGTGCTGGCGATAGAGCAAAATATGTGGGCTGGTGCCGAAATTGGCGTTCGCAAGGTATTATGGCAAAAATATCGACATAGTTTTACAGGCGGCATTGCCCTAAGTGCATTTTTCCCTTTGGATGTCGGTTTTTCGAGCGAAACCTTAAGCTACAGCTATTCGTTTTTCTCGCCGGCCATCTACTATCATTACCATTCGCAAAAGAGACGAAACAAAAAACCATGGGCACTTAGTTTAGGTATTGAAAAATGCCATACGAATGCTTATTCACTTTACTTCGGATTTGAGAAAGAACTCGCCGAATTTACCAGAAAAGGAGCATGTAATTGTCCAACTTTTAAATAAGCCAAATTAAAGTGCGAGAATAAATTTAACATCGACCTAAAAATGCAGCTTCAAAAGATTACCGAGGAAGATGAGCACCCCGACGAGACCATAAAAAAAATTCTGATAAAGGAGTTCAAGCTTGATATCAACGATTCAATCAGATATTGCTCCTGTGGCTATCCCATTGGCTACCGCAGGTATAATGGCAGGGAGGATGAGTATCATTGGCTCGAAAATATTGTAAATCAGGAAGTAGATTTAAGGGTATACAAAAGATACCTTATCTGCCCAAAATGCAAGCGCGAATTGGCCGATTTTCAGGATTAAGCCCCCAAATTGCCTGTGGCGAGGAGTATGTCTGTAAAGCAATTTTCTCTATATCGGAAGCAACTAATACCCTTTATGGATAAATTGATAATTTTAATTTACCATGGTTTAAAAATTATTTTTGAACTGCATTGTTTGATATGAAATTTATTTCAGCTAATTCCGAATGCTTTAAATAGGGTAGTGGGATTAGCTGTTTGAATTTTGATTTGAACAGATGCAAAAAACAGGGATATTGATAAAAAATGCCGGTAAAAATTAGTCAAACAAACAGCGTTTTGTTGATAAAGCCTAAAAAAAAAAAGAAATACCCGCTTATGCTCACGGGTATTTATATGAATCGGCATTTTGTAAAAAGCAGCTAATCTAGCAGATATAAAAACAAACTCACTTAACAAAGTAAGCAATTATTTTCTTTTTGCTGGATCAGGATGTCTAATTTCTAATGTATCTAGCCATACACCATAACCACCCCAAATGCCAATACCTCCGCCCTTGATATTCGAAAAAACATTAGCCGGTGTAGCAAAGGGATTCCCACCACTTTTGGCTTGGGCTTCGAGTGTTTTCCAAAATAAATAAGTTTCCACATCGATGCTGCTAAGCTTAATAACAACTTTATCACCTTCCTTAAAATAAAAACTAAAATCATCATTTTCCATTTCGGAAGTATCTTGTGCAGCGCCTTGAGTTCCGGTAAATCCATGGTAGGTTGGACGTTGAAAAAGCTGTCCGTTTAAAATTTTATCATCTAAAATAGAAGAAAACGGATGAACGAAGAAACTATCTACCCCCAAAACCATGTTCATTTGTCTATAATAGTTTGTTTTGGCAGCCGGATCCGAAAAATATAGCCAAACATAGCCTAAAGTATCAGCAAAATCAGGCTCTCCCTTAAAAACCAAACTATCAATTGGCACTGCCATTGGAATGCTTGTTTGGGCGTAAAGCGAATCCTTGCCCCTAATTATCCTGAGCTCGTAAGATTTACCTTCTTGTCCGATAATTTTGGATCCTGTATAATAGGCATAAGGAAACTGATCTGGATTTATGCCAAATTGGAGGGTATCGGTTATAAGACCGTCGGAAACTGTAACAAAAGCATCAAAAATAAGCAAATTTTGAAGGGAATTTAAGTCCACTTCCTGAAAATAAGGCGAATTTTTAGTAAGAATTACATAAGGAGCCTTACCCGATTCGATATATCCTTCTACCACAATACCATCTACAGGCAGAGGAATGCTAACGCTGATATCTTTTTCGCAAGCGCCGAATAATAAGCTTATACCCAAAAAAACAAATAATATACGCATTTTGAACAATTTATGAGTCTAGTCTAAAAACCCTGCCAGCGTTGATTTTTATAAAATGCTGT
>DYOH01000016.1 GCA_020720625.1 Acetofilamentum sp.
ACGCTGGCAGGGGTATAATCATTTTTTCAATCTTTTTAGACTGAACTCAATAATGTATCTTTCACGCATAATGATTTATGGAAATGAAAATACTACTCTATTTTAATTCATTTGCCGGACAAAATAAAGCCGGCTCTATGCGTGAAAGGCTTATTAGTCTATTGCATGCCTCCAGGCATGAAGTAAGTATAATAGACACAAAAACCAAAGCGGCCGACCAAAGCAATTTAAGAGTAATGGATCTAAATCCATTCGATGCCTTTGTGATTGCTGGTGGAGATGGCACTATTATGCAAGCTTTAAACGGTTATATGCACAATATTAGCATACAAAAACCTCCCGTAGGATTTATTCCTCTAGGAACAGGTAATGCATTTATTCGTGATATTAATTTACTTAGCAATGAGATAGAAGCTGCTGTTGAAAAAATTAATCAGCGGAAAATTATCTCTGTGGATATTGCATTGGCTGAATCAGCGAATGAAAATTTTTATTTTTTTAATATTCTTGGAATCGGTTTTGTGGCAGATGTGGTAGCTACCGGCAAAAAAATGAAGTTTTTGGGTAATATATCTTATTCAATTGGTGTTTTAATTGAAGCATTAAGATTAAAAAATCAGTATGTAGATTTGATTGTAGATGGCGAAAAACACAGATTTAACTACACATTTGTAGAAGTTTCGAATACGCGCTATACATCCAATTTTCTAATGGCTCCTGATGCAAGTTTTAACGATGGTTTACTGGATGTTACGGTACTAGAAAAGATAAATATATGGAGGCTCCTCTCCTCTTTTCCCAAAATTTTTAAAGGTACGCACATTGAGATGCCCGAAGTAAAAACATTTAAGGCTAAAACAATTGAGCTTCTTACAGATGATAAAAAATTGGCTACGCCAGACGGTGAACTTACAGGCCTTACTCCTATTCGTATTGAAATAATTAAACATGCTTTAAAGATTTTTGCCTGAAAAAGTAATTTTCGCTTGATTTAGTTTTGCTTTGGCAAGCTAATTATTGTGCTAAAAAATATTGATTTGCAATGGTTTATAACACTGCTTATCTTCATTTGTGTAAAATGCAGATAAGCTTTTTATTAGGTAATGCTCTGAAAAACCATTTCCTTTTTTTCTAAAACAAATTCGCATATACTACACAGCATCCCAGACACTTAACTAATATGCTTATTTTTAAGTATTTATAATAAAAAAATGATGATTTCCTTTTTTGGAAAATATATGCAAATACTTTCTAAACACCTAAAAATACTTTTTCATCCTCTCCTATTTATTTGTTTTTAAGTATGTTGTTATAAAATTATGAACAGATAAACACTTCAAATATTTCTAAAAAAAGTAAACTAAATAAAAATTTATTAAACTAAGCTTAATAAATGTATTCTAAAATTTGTATTTATATATATAATGCATTAGTTTTACAACTAAATAAAAAATAAATCGTATATAATACAGAACAAACAAAATATAAGCCAAAATGGGAAAATACATACAGGATAAAGCGAAGCGCATTTTTATTCCAAGTGAAGAAGAAATTATGCAAAAAGCCAGCGAAATTTATCTTTTACTAAAAGACATGGAACCCGAATTAGCCATATATGGAATTACTAGTGAGCAAATTGACCGGATAAAAGCACTACAAAAGGAGATAGTTGAATTAAATGCATCCATACAAGCAAACACCGAATCAAAAGGAGCAAACAAAAACAAAACTTTTGACGACATAAAAAATTATCTAAAACTATGGAGTTCAAGAATAATGCTCGAAGAAGGCAATCAATCTTTTTTAGCTTTGTATATAAAAAATCAGGCAAAGCATTATATCTCAGATATTGAACTAATTGGAGTAGGAGAGAGTGTGCTATATTTTGTATTGACCAATAAGCAATCTACGATAAAAAATAAAGAAATTCTGTTGCTGCGCGAATTATTAAAAACTGCCAAACAAATGCATTTTGAACTTGAATACCAGCTGTTTGATAAGGAGCATAGGGGAAATGAGAAAAATAATAAATTAAACGAATTGTATGAGCTTATGGCTCGTTTATCGCAAATGGCCATCAATCATTTAAAAATAGCGGAGAAAAAAGAAGAAACTATTAATTTTCAACTCCTTAATAAATACCGTTACCGAATTTCGAATAATCAAAAGTATTACAAAATTAAAGCAAGCAAACAAAAATATACGGAAGGTATGCCATTAAATCAGGTTTTAAGGGCCGTTGATTTAATTATTTGAGTCCTTACATTAATCGAAAATAAACTCAAAAAAAAAACTAAATTTGTGCATAATCTGCCAGATTAACTATGAAAAAAATAAGCTTGCTGATTTGTTTTGCCAATGTGGTAATGCCGGGTTTAATATTGGCCCAAATAAATACTGTAGCATCAACTGAAAAAACGAAACAACTTGCGGATTCTCAACAAATTATCCTACTTCAGGAGAAAGCCAAAAAGTTCTATCCGGAAATGTTGGATTCCATGTTGATTTACCTCGATCAAAGCATAGCATTGTCGGAAAAAATACATTGGGATGAAAGAATAGCAGATGCCTATATAGAACAATCGAAGGCATATTATGTAAAAGGAAAATATTATCTATCGCTGGAAGTAGCCACCAAAGCCGCCGCCATTTATCAGCAGTATAAAAACGATAAAGGTTTGGCCGCCACTTACAATACCATTGGAGCAATTTATGCAGTACTGGAAGAATTCCAAATAAGTGCCGGATATCACAGAAAAAGTATAGAAATGGCTAAAATAAGCAACGATTCATCCATGATAGCCAGGAATTATTTCAATTTAAGCATTTGCTACGAATCGCTAAATACAGATAGTGCCCTCTTCTTTGTAAATAATGCCATTGCGATGTATATTCCACTAAAAGATAGTGTTTTGCTTGCCATGGCTTATAACCGGCGTGGAGAAACTCATTTCAACAGACAGGAAATAAAGGCAGCGATACGCAATTATGAATACACACTGGCGCATTTTTCAAATTTAAACAATTGGGAAAAAAGCTTTAGCTACAGTGGTTTAGCCAAATCTTATCAGCATTTGGGCAATTATCAGAAAAGTATTGAATATGGCGAAAAAGCTTATTCCATCGTTACTTCTATTAATGCTGCCTGGGATATCTGGAATATTACAAAAATATTATCAGAATCGTATGCCCAACACAACGAATATGCTAAAGCCTATTCAATGTTGCAGGAGTATAGCCGGCTAAACGACAGTATCTACAATGCAGACAAAAACAATCAAATTAATTTTTTGCTTGTAAAACAAAAAGAATTAGAAAACAAAGAATTACAAGCAAAAACTGAAGCGCAACTGAGCAAAATTCATAACAAAAATTATCAAATGTTTATTGTGCTGGCGGGTTTATTTACTCTTTTGTTTTTTAGTGCCAATCTCTTTAGGCAGAATAAGCGAAAAAAGAGAACAAACGAGGCCTTGCTGCATCTAAACAACGAAATTGCTCATCAGCAAATTGAAATAACAGATACTCTACTAAAAATTAAGGAATTAAGCGCCTTCAAAAAATCGATGAATGCCATGATTGTGCACGATATGAAAAATTTACTTAATGTGGTAATACACATGGGACAATCAGACATGGCGGTGTATGCCGGAAAATCAATGCTCAATATGGTGAATAATATTCTGGATATAGAGAAGTTTGAATCTACGAGCATCAAACTAAATAAAGAATTAGTAAAAAGTGAGCAGTTAGTTCATGATGCCATAAAGGAGATTGAATATTCTATGCAAATGAAAAACATTTCTATAAGCAATAAATCAGAAGAAAATTGCCATATACAAGTAGACAGAAATTTAATAAACAGAGTGATTGTAAACTTGCTTACAAATGCGATTAAATTTTCGCCGGAAAAAAGTACAATAACCATAAAAGCTAATTGCACCGAGAAACTATATACACTAAGTATTCAAGACGAAGGGGAGGGCATTGAAACCTCGCAACTGAATAAGATTTTTGAAAAATACTATCAGGCAAATGCCAAAGACTACGATTCTGTGCGTTCCACTGGCTTGGGGCTTAGTTTTAGCAAAATGGCAGTAGAAGCGCATAAAGGAAGCATAAGAGCAGAATCGGTATTCGGAAAAGGAGCCAAATTTATTGTTGAATTACCGCTAAGTTAAGCTGCATTACTCCTAAACATTTAGGTTTATGACTCAAAAGGCACGAAATTTTAACCAAATTAAGTCATTATCTAATTGTTTATAGTGTAGGAATGGTAACAATAAACCTGCTACCTGCGCCAAATTGACTTTCCACAGCTAAAGAACCTTTGTGCTTTTGAACAAAGTCTTTACACAAGATTAGTCCCAAACCAACCTGTCTCTCCGTTAGTGCGGGAGAACTGTTTTTTTGTTCCAACAAAAACAATTTTTCAATTTGTTCGGTTTTAATCCCCAAACCCTTATCAATCACTTCAAAAACAGTATTATTATAATCTTGGTAAGCCTTTAGCAACACCAATTTTCCTTCGGAAGAATATTTAATGAGTCTAGTTTAAAAACCCTGCCAGCGTTGATTTTTATAAAATGCTGTAACTGTACTAATCAGTTTATAAGTCAATTAAGAAAACGCTGGCAGGGATATAATCATTTTTTCAATCTTTTTAGACTGAACTCATTAATATCTCCCAAATTATTATATGCATAAGCTTTTTGGTGCAAACATGTTTCAGAATCGGCTATTGAAATGGCTTTAGCAAAATTATCGCGTGCAAGTGAATATTGTCCCAGATTTCGTTTTACAATACCGAGTTTATTTAGAACTTCTGATTGCTTGCAAGGCAAATTTAACTTTTCGAAATAGAGATAGGCCTTATTTCCGTACTCAATCGCTAAAAATGGACTATCGGCCCTATGTTTCCAACACAAATCGTAAAGCAAGTTAGCTCTCTTTTCTAAATCCATTGAAGCCAAAAATGCGCTATCGTTTGTATTATATAACTGTGCATGTGCCAAGTAGCTTTTAAATAGCCATAGAAAAATATAAAAACAGACCGTTTTTAGCTTTATCATATAGCATCATAGCGTTTGTTCTCAATTTAAAAGTACGATTATTTTTTTAAGCATTGTTCTCTTCGGGGCATTATTCATAAAAAAAATGGTCTTTGTAAGTAATTTTACAAAGACCAAAAACGGAAAATAAACAGTAAAATCAGAAAAAATAACCAAAATTAAGCGTCAAACGATTGGCAAATTGTGTTTGAGTTGCATTTTGATTATAATAATTTTTATAATCGAATTTATCAACCTGGAAAAAGTATCCAATTCCCATATAAAAGCTTTCGTTGGCCAAACCATTAAATTTAACGCCAAATTCCGGGTTAATAAAAAATCCGCGTTTATTGGTAATTTCAGATGTTTGTGTGTCGTAGTAATAGCCACCGTTGTAATCGTAAACATAATAATCGGTATAGCTTTCGGCTGCACTAATCAAAAGCGGAAAACCACTTCTAAGCCTAAAATAATGAGATTTTGAAGTATTGATGCGCGGATTAAAGTCGTATTGGAATTCGGCACCCATCTGTAAATAAGCATTATTTATCAAAACCAATCCCGAAGCCAAGCCAATACTGGCATTCTCGTTGAACCGGTATCCCGAAGAAAAATTGAGATTAAACGGAATGCCCATAAATTCTCTCTCTCTCACAAATCGAATCATGGTGCCCATTTGCACGTTTCCGTAAAACTTGTTTTTATTCACTTTTACGGCAGTAAGATTTTCCATCTTATCAATGTCGTCTCTGTTTACAAGAAAACTAGTTCCGCGGGCAATATGAACCCTAATTTTATCGGGTTCCGAAACATATTCAATAGTACCGGTAAGAATATCGCCGTTTTTCTTATAAACTATAACTTTTTCATTTTTTTGTGCATTCAATTGTAATGAAATGCTCAAAAAAAACGTAATGGCTATTAAACGAAGACTTTTTTTCATATAGTTTTTGTTTTAATTATAAATTTAATTGCATCTACTTGTTTATTTACCATACGATAATTGAATTAAAAATGTGTCAGAAAAAAATGTTTTACTTTAAAAAATGCATGAAATGAAAACGATACAATTGCTTTACCTCGTGGCCGGGATTATTCTTACCAGTTTAACCTGGAGTTGCGAAGACAGGGTTTACCAAACTTATATGGCCAATAAGCCTGTTTATATGAACTACGAAGAGTTTAGAGCGGCAGTAAAAAATGCTCCCGTAAAAAATTTTGAGCAACCCGGCAAAATATACTTAAAAGATAATTATATCTTTGTAAATGAATATCTTAAGGGTATACATGTAATAAACAACAGCAATCCGGCATCGCCCATTGTAGTGGCCTTTATCGAAATTCCCGGAAATTTAGACATGAGTATTGTGGACAATCGATTATTTGCCGACAGTTATATGGATTTGGTTGAAATTGACATTAGTGATTTGCAAAATGTAAAAGAAACGGCCAGAATTAAAGATCATTTTCCGTATACCTTGCCTCCATACAACGAAGAATATCCGCTGGCTAAAATTGATTATACTCAAGGCGTAATTGTAGATTGGGAATTAAAGGAAGTTACCGAAGAAATTGAGCGTCAATATTATCCAATATATTATGATTATGCCAGAAACGAATCAATGAGCGATGGTTCTTCAGGCGAAAGTGTAGGAATAGGAGGCTCTATGGCACGGTTTACCATTACCTCCGAAGTTTTATACACTACCAGTACCTATCAACTTAGCTGTATAGATATTAGAAACAGTGCCTTTCAAGTGGTAAATAAACTAAATATTGGGTGGGATGTAGAAACAATTTTCCCTAACGGAAATTATTTGTTCTTTGGCACGCAACAAGGAATGCTCATTTACGATATAACTATTGCACTTTCTCCTGTGTTTTTAGCGCAATATAGCCACATAACCAGTTGCGATCCAGTCGTTGTAAAAGATACCATTGCTTATGTAACACTTAGGAGTGGAAACACCTGTGGTTCGGTAGTTAATCGACTGGATATTATTAGTTTATCTAAAATTAATGAGCCCAAACTAATTCATTCGGTGGCCATGACAAATCCGCATGGTTTGGGTATTTCCGACAGTTTATTATTTATTTGCGATGGCGATGCGGGTCTAAAAATTTATAATGCCAAAAATCCATTGCTGATTCATGATAAGTTATTGGCTCAATTCTCTAATATACATGCCTTTGATGTTATTCCGCAAAAGCCCATATTAATTCTGATCGGTGAAGACGGTTTATATCAATATAACTTTTCTGATCCGGAAAATATCGTGCTGCTAAGCAACATAAGTATGTAAAAGTTTAGCAATTATCTAAGCAACGCTCATTTTTCATGACAGATGAGCGTTTCTTATGTTTATCCTGCCAAATGTCTGCACAAGATATTGGCAGGATTTTTTTATCTTTGCAAGACTAAAATGACCAAACAATGAAAAAAATCTTATTTACAGCAGCTTTTGGGCTGTTATTGTTTTATGTTGATGGCTATGCGCAAAGCAAGGAAAAATTTGCATTAGGTTTAAAAGCAGGAGTAGGCTTTACCGATTTTCAAAACTATGGAGGTATAGGCGCCCGGGTAATCTTATCTGCAGAAAAAAAAATAAAAACAAACTTTAGAATTGCCGGCGAATACAGTTTTTCTAACTATATTTATGCTGATACGGCCATAAACCTAAGTTTTTACTATGTACAACATCTCGGCCTCAAAACAGAATATTTATGGGTAAATAAACCCAAATTTAACCTTTTTAGCGGTTTGGGACTATTGGCTCATCATACAACCGGCATTTACTTATCTCATGAATTAATCAATAACGGTATTGTACTACCAGAAATAATCCTAAATAACTTCTTAAGTGCCCAATTTAGCAGTGGAATAAGATATAAATTTGAACAAGCACCAATTAGCATTGAATTTACCCCTTTTATCCTTAACCTGGGACAAAAAGAGTACTTAGCTTTTCATTCTGATTTAGGGCTGATTATTCATTTCTGATAATGAAAGCCCTTTAGCAAAAATATGGCTAAAGGGCTAAAATAAAGCGTAAAAAAAAGATTAATTCATTCTGATATACAATTTAGAGAAGTAATTGGCCGATAATTCTTCGCCGGTTGCATTTTTGAGCAATTCGTTGTAGTTGTATAAGGCTCCCTTATTGTAAAACATCTTTTTTAAATAATCGCCAATAATTGGGTTATTTACACAGTCGAGCATGCATCCATCTTCCGATTTTAACACTTCGGAGTTAATATAAACCTGAATTTGTGCCGCAACCAATTCGCCAAGCATGTATTGATAATAAGTACATGGCTGCGTGGCAATATGGGTTTTAGTAGCCCAATCGGACGAATGGCGCATCACCGGACGATTTATTAACTGATATTTTTCAACAAGTTGCCACCATAGCGCATTCAAATCCTGGTCGGGATTGGCATACATTTCTTTTTCAAATCGATACATTACCTGAGCCCATCTGCTAAAGACGAATTTTTCCAAGCGTAAATATTTTCCGCTAACTTTTTTTACATGCTCAAGTTCCTCTTCCGGAACTTGCAAAATATCTCTTATCCAAACCGGATTTGCAGCAAAATTGCTCATAAATGTTGCAATAGCATCGATAATAAAAAATTGTGGTGCCTCGCGCAAAATATAGGGCAAGCTGCGGTCAATATTCTTGTAATAGGCCGCAAAACCGCATTCGTAAAGCAATGACGACATAGAATAATGCGATTTATCAAGATTAAGCAAAATTCGGATATCGCCTTCGCGGTCTATATCGCTAGTAAACCCCAATTGCGATTTTTTTGCCGCCGGAAATAAATCGCTAGCCATTAGTATATTGTCTACGGATAAACCAATTCCATTGTAAAACAAATTGGCCTTTTCTATCAAATCTGTATTTTCATAAAATTTATCGAGTTTTAAATCATAAATCTGAGGAGCTTGCTGAAAAAATCGGTTTTGATAGTTCCATGGCATCAAATTTTCGATTGGCACCTTATAATATGCAGCCAGAATAGTGTCTAATTCGGCTTTCAGTTGTGAATAAGGTTCGCGGGTGAGTATATCTAATTCTTCGTAAAGCTCGTTTATTTGTGCCGGATTTAAACCTTTTAAAATCATTTGCATTTCGAAATAGTTATTATACCCCATTTTCAGGGCTATTTCGTTTCGCTTCTTAACTGCCAGAATAATATTTTGGGCCACTTTAGCGCCAATTTGCTTGCTAGCCTCCCAGGCCGCCCTAAGCTCGTCATTATCGCGCGATGTAGTTAAAATCTGTTCTAGCTCCAAATCGGAATATTCGCGGGAATTTAGCTGAGCGCGATGTTCCGAAAAGGTCTGCGCAATCTTATTTTCTAAGGTAATTAGCTTTACCTGGGTCTCTTCATCAACCTGATAAGGCATATAAAGGGAAAAAAGAATATCTAACTGACGCTTTAGCAAAGTATCGGATATTATTCCTGATTGCTTAAGTTCTTTTAAAAGTGCAAAACTTTCCGGATTACTTAAAACGCGCGCTATCCCAATTTTGAGCAATGAAGCATTTTCGTAATCATCTTCCATTCCTTTAGTTGATGACTTAAATGCAGCCAAATGATAGTCTTTTTGAAGGGGAATCATTTTACTTTCGTAATCGTCTATTAATGCGACGAGCTTTTTGGTAGCTTTTTCTTCATCTTTCTTTTTACAGCCAAAAATTGATAAAGCAAATACTCCTAACAAGATGAAATGCAGCAATTTTTTCATGATAATCGTTTTTATCTGTTTATTGAATCTGTTCTATTTCATCAAAAAAATAAAGGCGTTTATCTTTCTGTAAATTCTTATTTGATAAGAATGAATTTATCTTTTGCGCACACCTTGCATTTTGTTTATTTTCAAATATAGCAAAATATTGTGCATGAAGTACTAATTTTTTTAATTATTTTGTTAAAATCAAGACTTTAACTTCAAGCAAGTTTTTAAAAAATCGTATAAATTTACATTTATTGACGGCGATAAAAATTTATTCATCCAACGCTAAAAAAATCCTTTTTCTAAAATATTTCGGCACTGTTTTGGTACTACAATACTGGTAGTAAACCAATTTTTTATCAATAGAAAAAATTGTATACAAAATGGATTACAAAATTCTTAGATTTTTTGATTAACTTGTGAAATAAAACGTTTTTTCCATCTAATAATAAATTAAATCTTTCAGGCTATGAAAAAGTATATAGTAGGACTATTAATGATCTTAATGAATTTTCAAATATTTGCTCAAAATCAAGCTGTTCAGTCTATTAATGGATTTGGATTGGCTATGTACAAACAACTCCCCAAAGACACCAATCTTTTTATCTCCCCTTTTAGCACTAATGCTGCATTAACAATGGTTTTTGCCGGTGCATCGGGCAAAACAGAATTAAATATGTCCTGGATTATGAAAATTAGTAATAATAGCGAACACATCAATTCGTTTAAAGAGGTGCAAAAATCAATTCTTAATGCCAATAACAACAATATTATAAAAGTAGCTAATTCTTTATGGTATCAGAAAGATTATAATTTTGAGAAAAACTATATCAAATTTATTACCGATAGTTTTGATGCCTTTGTTGAAAAAACAGACTTTGTTGAACTGGAATCAAGAGAAAAAGCCCGAAGAAACATTAATGCCTGGGTTGAAAAAAATACCGAAAACAAAATCAAAGATTTACTCGACCCTACAGTACTTACACCACAAACACGTATGGTTCTTACCAATGCCATTTACTTTAATGCAGCATGGGAGCACTCATTCGACGAAAATAAAACCCGACAAGATATTTTCTATCTCAACAAAAGCGAAAATGCCACCATCGATTTTATGCACAAAAACAGCGATTTAGCCTACATGGAAACCGATAGTTTTCAGGCTGTGGCTATACCTTACAAAGAAAATGCGCTCTCTTTTCTCATTTTTTTACCCAAAGATATTGAAGGGCTTCAAGAACTTGAAAATAAACTAAACGATAATTTTGTTCAACAATTTTTCGCTCAGCATTTTTTAGAGGCTACTTCGCTTACCATTCCAAAATTCAAAATGGAATATTCTGTAGAATTAAGTAAAACACTTATAAATATGGGAATGGACAATCCTTTTTCCGGTGAAGCTGATTTTTCGAAAATAAATGTTGATAAAGAAATAAAACTAGACAAAGTAATACATAAAACATTTATCTCAATTGACGAAAAAGGTACCGAAGCTGCCGCTGCTACTGCCGCTGTTACAGTTAGAAAAACTTCTATCGGCAACTTAAAAGAAAAAACGTTTAAGGCTAATCATCCTTTTCTGTTTGTAATTGTGGACAATAAAACCAAAGCCATTTTATTTATGGGCAGGTACGCTCAGCCGGAAAACTAGTTCTATTGCTCATTACATGAGTAAAACAGTAGTTTGAATAACACAAACAACTGTTTTTCGTTTATTTCAGCAAATTTTCTATTTTGGTATTTTGTTTGCAAATAGTTTATTATGATGAAGTTTAAACTTACATTTCTGCTTATGCTTATTGCCCAATTGGCCAAATCGCAATTTAGCGGTGGAGTAGGAGATGGGCATAGCGCAGTATTGCTGAAAAATAAATTGCCTGTAGGCAATAATTTTAGTATTAGCTTAGCAGAAAATGAAGATTATTGGTTCAAGGCTTCTGATTTTGTTTTCAGCGATGGAGATGGTTATTTCAAGGCCATTAAAATAACTTCCTTAGAAAGCGACGGTGATCTCGAATACAGAAACGAAAATGTTCTTATCAACGATACAATTTCGGATTTAGGCCTTTTGCATTTTAAAACCCTATTCAACGAATACGGTTGGCCTTATGCTCAATTTAAGTTTCAGTTGGTAGATAATGAGAATGGCTTAAGTGTTGAACATTACACTTGTACTATTTATGTAATTCATAATCCGATAGGAAACAGCTTAGTAACAAGTGTTAACGAGGATGATACTTTAAATATTCCTGCCGATTTTTTTGCGGCTGTATACGGCCAAAACAGGAGTTTTAAATCCATCACCATTAAATCTTTACCTTCCAAATCTAAACTTTTTTATAATAAGCAGGAGGCCTCAATAAATACGGCCTATACAGATGCCTCGGCCTTTCAGTTTATTGCTCCGCCCGATAGCACTGGCCTTTTGTTCGATGAATTTAGCTTCCAACTAACGGATAATGAAAACCATAATAGTGATTCGGTATATTTCTTTCGAATACATGTTAAAGCTACTGACGATACTCCTCTAAGCCAAAATACACAAATTACAGTACTTGAAGATATTAAATATATTTTTGCCAGCCAAGTATTTAGCTTTTTAGACGCAGACGAAGACGCTTCTTTTAGTGGTATAATTATCAGCAACATTGCTGGAAATGGAACATTAGCTAATGCGAGTGAGATTGTTAGCAACGGAGATACCATTCGTAGCATCAACGAATTAAGCTATTTTGCCAGCGAAAACCTTTATGGAAACTATTTCGACGAATTTTATTTTAAAGTGCTCGATAATACAAATTTAAGCAGTGTTTTTACTTATGTTTGCCGCATTCATGTTTTACCTATTAACGATGCTCCAACTTCGGCAGATACAAGTATTACTACCAGCGAAGACCAAAGCTACGTTTTCGGCATCAACAACTTCGTTTTTAATGATATAGACTCAAAAAGTCCGGGAATTTTGCGCATTGTAAGCTTACCGCCAAAAGGAAGTTTAAAATACAATAATGCGCTGATAACGCAGCCGATGAACATAAGCAACTACAGTTTATTGAGCTATTCGCCGCCGGCAAATCAATTTGGCCAAAATTTTACGAGTTTTACTTTTTGCCTACTCGACGATTCACTTGCGAAAAGTGAAATACATACCTTAAGTATTGATGTAAATGAGATTAATGACTTACCTGTAGCACAAAATTTCACAAAATATGTAACAGAAGACCTGCCATATTATTTCAATAAATATGACTTTAAATATGCCGATGCAGAAACTGATTCGCTATTTGGCTTCATATTCGACAATCTGCCGGCAAAAGGGAAACTACTTAGCTTTGGCAATCCAATTTCTGGCAATACCTTATATGCTGTAAAAGATTCGGTGTATTTTGTATCGGAGCAAAACGATTTTGGTTCTTATTATGCAAGTATTCCGGTAAAAATGGTGGATGCCCGAATGGGCATAAGTTTGCTGAGCTATACCGCCCAATTTCATGTAGATGCAGCTCCGGATGCACCATATTCCGAAACTGTGCATCTAAGCTTTTTCGAAGATAGTTTACAGGCATTTACCAAAAGCCAAATTCCTTTTTACGATGCCGATGGACAAAGTTTATTTGCCCTGACTTTCGACAGCCTGCCTAAAAATGGTATAATTACATACGAAAATAAAGAAATTAGTAGCGGAGAAATTTACACCGATTTTGCTCTTCTTAAATATCTCGGAAATAAAGACCTGAATGGAACAGGAATTGATTATTTATATGCTCGTGTTATAGATAAAACGCTGCTTGCAAGCGTGCTTGCCTATAAATATATGATTGATATAATGCCAGTAAATGATGCACCTCATGCCATTTTCTTGTCGGAAAACCATATTGGAGAGAGTATGCTTATTGCATCAACAATTGGCACTTTAACGGCCGAAGATATTGATAGTGAAATATTTGAATTTGCACTTACAGAAAGCAACGATTTAAGCGATATCGACAACGACTATTTTGTAATTGAAGGCAACGAACTTAAAACAGGCATTAGTCTGGACTACGAAAACCAGTATTTATATTTTATACGAATTGGGGCCATCGACGATGAAGATGCCATATTTTCAATGGGCTTTATGATCTATGTTGATAACGAAGCGGAAAACAAAGTTGGCCAACTTACATCGGGCTTAAGATTTTTCCCAAACCCTGCAAGCGACTATATTCAATTCGAAATAGACCGGAATGCTCCAATTAGCTATCGTATAATTAATATCCAAGGAAATAAGGTTTTGGAAGGAAAACTCGAAACAGAAAACAGAATATCAGTGTCCGAATTAAAAAAGGGCTTCTATTTATTACAAATAGTCTCCGATGCAAAATTTTATCAGTTTAAACTCATCAAAGAATAAAACCGGCCGCAATGCATCCGGTTTTATTTAAAAACAATAAAAACGAAAAAAAAATCTAATTAAACTTTTTACAGAAATAAATACTGCTATAATGATGTGAATCAATTAATTGATAATTTTTGATAAATACATCCTGGAAACCAGCTCCTTTAAGCATGCGGCGAAATTCTTCCCGACCATACCAGCGCACCGTTAACTGAGAAAGTTGAGTTTCGAGCAATCGGCTGCTTTGATACAAATCGTAGCGATAGGTGCCAAACTGTACTTGATTCATAAAATCGAAGCTTAAAGAATAATTGATTACCAATTGTTGATCGTCGATACTGGCCGAACGTCCTAAATACCAAGCACCTTCGTTGGTTCTACGAATTTCGGGCCATGGAATATAGGTATCGAGAATAAACATGCCACCAGGTTTGATGGCTTTAAAAATGCGTTGTAATGCATGAAAAGCAGCACTATAATCTGCAATTTGCTGAAAAGCGCCTCCCGAAATAAAAATTGTTTGGTATGTTTCTTCAAAATCAATATCTTCGATTGACTGATGATAAAGCTTACTATATAAGCCGAGTTGCTCGAGCTTATCGCTGCAAACCGAAAGCATATCATGCGAAACGTCTAATCCATCAACTTGTAGGCCGTCTTTTAGCAATTCTACCAGAATTCTGCCTGTTCCACTGCCCAATTCTAAAACAGGGCCGCCACTTCTTTTCACCTCATTTAAATAAAATTCTATATCCTTTTCTTCATCGAGCATCAATTGGTCGTACCATTGAGCCATGATATCGGTGTAATAATTATAATTCTCCTGATAATTCATTTCTATATCAATTTAAGTTGAATCTGAGTAATAAACTACAATCAAGTAGCAGCATCTCTCAAAATAAAACAAAATACCCCTGCTAAGTAAAAAAAAACTTCTGGAAAGAAATTCCTAAAATAACAAGTGTAAAAAAATGCTATATATATACGTTTTTACCGTTGGCTTTAATCTTATCGGCCACATCGCCCACAATTTGCTCCTTAAACAAACTATAGAACGCATCGCGCACCGGTCGGGATGTATTATGAACAGGGCATAAATTACGGAAAGTTTCGTCTTTCTCGCATACTTTCAACCCAAATACACATTCCTCAAACATGTCTAAACCATCGATAATTTCAACAATGTCTAAAAACGAAATTTCATAAGGATTTTTGCCAATGCTAAAACCACCATGTGGACCTTTTGTAGAATCGAGCATCTTATGTTTCGATAAATTTTGCAATATTTTAGCCAGGAAAGGAGCGGGGATAGTTAAATCTACGGAAATTTGTTTAATGCCAATTTTCTCGCCATCTTTAAATTTTACCGCCAGATAAAGCACCGCCCTTATAGCATATTTTGCCGTATTCGATATCATTTTAAAAAATATTTATGGGAATTTTGTCTATTCTTCGCATGTGTCTTCCGCCTTCGAAATCGGTGGTAAGAAAAGTATCTACAATTGCATTGGCTTCTTCTTCGGAGATAAATCGCGCAGGTAAACTACAAATATTGGCGTCGTTATGATATCGCCCTAAACTGGCAATTTCAACATTCCAGCATAAAGCTGCCCTTATACCCTGATGTTTATTTACTGTCATATTAATTCCGTTTCCGCTGCCGCACAAGGAAACACCACAATCTACCACACCATTTTCAACAGCCTCAGCCATTGGGTGAGCAAAATCCGGGTAATCTACAGATGCATCGGTATGTGCTCCAAAATCTACTACTTTATATCCTTTATCGCTTAAATGCTTTGCCAAACTCAACTTAAGCTTATATCCTGCATGATCGCATGCAATTCCAATTCTCATACACATATATTTATTTTTGCAAAGGTATAAAAACTAATGCATACTATAAGGTCTTTTTTTATAATTTTTGAGCATCATTTTCTGTTATTGCTTTGTATTTCAATAGCTAAAAAATTGTTAATAACTATTATTTTTTTTTTAGATTCAAAGTCAATTCAATAGGCTATTAACTTCTCATTAAGATACAATTACTTAACTAGTTACAAAATTGTTAATACCATGTTTAAAACCTAGACTTTTATGGTGGATAATTATCTATATTAAAACTAATACTTTTTTTTGGTGCTTTACGCGATATAATTATACCGAACAAATTTTTAATTACACAATAGCTTTCCTAATTTTTCTATGCTTTTTTGTCCACAAAATTTTTATTTTCTTTCCACATCTCATTCTTTTTCTTTTTTCCACTGCTTAGTTTATTAGCCTTGTTAATAACTTTTAATTTATAGCTAATATTTAATAATTTAGCAGCAAAATGCCTATTAAATACCCTGTGGATAACTTATGAATAAAAAAATAAATCTAATTTCGCAAAAGTTTTCCACAGAACTAACAAACTATTATCATCATCATTTTTTATATAAATTAATTAATAAAGAATATAATATTAATGATTCAGAAAGAGCAAGTAAGACAAAAAGGTTTTATAGACAGAGCTATTCCAAATGTAGATATTATTTCGGAAATAGGCCGGATGAAGAAGGAAAAAAATGCTGTTATCTTAGGGCACTATTATATTGATTCGAGATTGCAGGATATTGCCGATTTTGTTGGCGATAGTCTGGCTTTGGCACAACAGGCAGCAAAAACTGATGCTGAAATTATTTTGTTTTTGGGTGTGCATTTTATGGCCGAAACTGCCAAGATTTTGTCGCCGCAGAAAAAAGTGCTTTTGCCGGATTTTAATGCCGGATGTAGTCTGGCAGATTCTGCGCCTGCTGATGAATTCGAAAAATTTGTGGCGGCGCATCCCGACCATCTTGTTATTTCTTATGTGAATACTACAGCGGCAGTAAAAGCGCTTACTGATATTGTTTGCACTTCGTCTAATGCTGTGCAGATTGTTGAAAGTTTGCCTAAGTATCAGAAAATAATTTTCGGTCCGGACAGAAATCTTGGTCGTTATATTCAGTCGCTAACCGGTCGGGATATGCTTATCTGGAATGGTGCATGTCATGTGCATCAGCAATTTGATGTTAACGAAATTGTGCGTTTAAAGTTGGAGTACCCGCAGGCTAAAGTACTGGCTCATCCGGAATGTAATCAAACTGTGCTGATTTTATCCGATTATATTGGTGCTACGAGTGGCATACTCAAGTATAGTATACAAGATAGTGCTAAGCAATATATTGTGGCCACTGAAAGCGGAATTCTGCATCAGATGAAAAAGGCCAGTCCGGATAAAATATTTATTCCTGCTCCGCCTGAGAAGATTAACGATGTGTCTTGCGCCTGTAATGATTGTATTTATATGAAACTTAATACAATTGAGAAAGTTTACAATACGCTTAAATATGAGTATCCGGAAGTGGAGTTGGACGAGAGTTTGCGTTTAAAGGCTTTTCGTTCGATAAATAAAATGTTGGAAATTTCTGCTAAACTTGGTTTATAATGGATAATGTTGAGATTAAAAGCTTTGAAATGACTGATGTAATTCAGTTTAGTAAAGCTATGAATATTCGCACGCAGGTTTTTGTGCATGAACAAAAGGTTGACGAATTTTTAGAGTTTGATGGCTACGATAAATATGCAAGGCACTACTTACTTTACGAGGATGATAAGGCAGTTGCAACCGCCCGCTGTAGAAATACAGAAGAAGGTATTAAGCTTGAGCGTTTTGCCGTTTACAAAGATTTTAGAGGCAAAGGGTATGGAAAAATGTTGCTCGAAATATTGTTAAAAGACATTTTACCCACTCCAAAACTGATATATCTGCATGCCCAGTCCTATGCCGTTTCTTTTTATAAGCCTTATGGTTTTGATGTAATTGGAAAGATGTTCTTGGAAGTTGATATTGAGCATTATATGATGATTTACAAACGAAAAAAATCTTAATGTGTTTGCTATTTTTAAAAAGTTACTTAAAGATACGGCTGTATATGGTTTAAGCACCATCGTTGGGCGTCTGCTCAATTATATGCTCGTGCCATTTTATACACGTATTTTTCTTCCTGATGAATATGGTGTAATTACTGAGCTATATGCATATGTGGGTTTTTTTCTTACACTTTTGACTTTTGGACTTGAAACCGGGTATTTCCGTTTTAATGAATCGCTTCATGTTGAACGCAAATTATTCTCTAGTTTGTTTTATTTTTTGCTTTTGGCTTCATCGCTATTCGTTTTTGCGGTAATTTCTTTTATGCCAGAAATTGCGTCTGTAATCGATTATTCCAAGCATAGTGAATACATTGTTTATCTTACTTTAATTATTGCTTTAGATGTTGTTTCTGCGCTTCCTTTTGCCCGGTTGAGGTATTTGAATAAGGCCTTTCTTTTTGCAGGTCTAAAAATTGCTTCTATTGTGGTGAATATTTTGTTTAATGTATTTTTTTATGTCTTGTTGCCATATTTGATTTCGGCAGCTTATTTTGATGCTTTTACGGGCATATTTACCGGCTTGGATACCGTTAAATATGTTTTTATCAGTAATTTAATCTCTAGTTTTATTACAATAGTTTTATTGTTTCCGCAGCTCAGGGTGCTTGTGTTTAGATGGGATTTTAGCCTACTTAAAAAGGTTTTATGGTATAGTTACCCTCTTTTGCTTGTAGGCTTTACCGGTATGGCTATTGAATCTTTAGATAAAGTGCTTTTAAAGCATTTTATTTCAGTACCCGAAACTGTAGCAAATGCGTCTAGTTATGTAATGGCCGAAATTGGTATTTATGGCGCTAATTATAAGTTGGCGGTATTTATGTTGCTATTTATTCAGGCCTATCGTTTTGCTTCCGAGCCTATATTTTTTAAGCAAGCCAAAGATTCCAATGCCAAAGAAATTTATGCCGCTATGATGAAATATTTTATCATTTTTGGTTTGTTTATCTTTTTAGGAATTATGCTTTATCTGGATATTGTGAAACTTTTTATCGATGATGCCTATTTTGCAGGACTATCGGTTGTGCCTGTATTGCTTTTGGCAAAATTGTTCTATGGCATTGTTTTTAATCTTTCTATTTGGTATAAGCTGAGCAATAAAACTCATTATGGTATTTGGGTTACCTTATCGGGCTTGTTTGTGAGTGTGTTCATAAATGTTGTTTTTATTCCGGAATATTCGTATCAGGCATCTGCCTGGGCTGCTTTTGCGGCCTATTTTGTAATGGCTGTATTATCTTGGTGGCTTAGTTTAGGTAGGTATGAAATAAATTATCCATTTCTTGAAATTGGTTTTTATTTTTTTGTTACTTTCAGTATCTTTATCGTTTATAAATTGTGTGTATTATACATCGGAAATCAATACCATTGGTTGAGTTCATTATTGATAGTTTTTTTCCTTTTACTGATTATGTATAAGGAAAGAGGTTTTAGATTACTAAGACGTAATTAATGTAAATAAGAAATGAGAGTTAAAGTGCGAAATACATCAAAACATCCGCTTCCGGCCTATGAAACGCTTTCATCGGCCGGAATGGATATTAGAGCAAACCTTGAATCATCTTTGCTTCTAGAACCCGGACAAAGGGTGCTTGTTTCAACTGGCTTGTATATTGAGCTTCCTTCGGGATATGAGGCACAAATACGTCCAAGGAGTGGTTTGGCCATAAAGGCTGGTATTACTGTTCTAAACTCACCTGGCACAATTGATGCTGATTATCGAGGTGAGGTTAAAATTATTTTAATTAATCATTCAAACGAAAGTTTTGAGATAAAAGATGGCGATCGTGTTTGTCAGATGATTGTTCAGAAGGTAGAGCAAGCCGTTTGGGAAGAAGTTCTGCAGCTCACAAAAACTGACAGGGGAGATGGTGGGTTCGGACATAGTGGTGTCTAGGCGATGTAATAAACTTTATAATTTGTAGATAATATGAAATTAATTATTCCAATGGCAGGCATGGGTAAACGCATGCGGCCACATACTTTGAGTGTTCCAAAGCCATTAATTCCGATTGCCGGTGTCCCTATTGTGGAGCGTCTGGTAGAAGAGATTGCTGGATTGGTATCTGAGAAGCTAGATGAGATTGGTTTTATTGTTGGACACTTTGGCCGGGATGTTGAAAATCGTTTGATGGCAATCGCCCAAAGGTTTAATTCTGTTGGTAAAATATATTATCAGGAGGAGGCACTTGGAACCGCCCATGCCATTTATTGTGCCGAAGCGAGTTTAAGTGGAAAAATAATTGTTGCTTTTGCTGATACTTTGTTTAAGGCTAAGATGGATATCAGGGAAGAACTCGATTCCGTAATTTTTGTAAAAAAGGTGGATAACCCGGAATCTTTTGGGGTTGTGCAGCTTAATGATAATTTAATAAGCGGATTTTTTGAAAAACCTAAGCAATTTGTTTCCGATTTGGCCATTATTGGTATCTACTATTTTAAAGATGGATTAAATCTTCGTTCCGAACTCAAATACCTGCTCGACAACAACATTAAAGGTAATAATGAGTATCAGCTTACCGATGCTTTGGAAAACATGAAACAAAAAGGACTAAAATTTGGGGTTGGTGAAATTGAGGAATGGTTAGATTGTGGTAATAAGGATGCTACAGTATATACCAATCAGCGTATATTGCACCATCTTAATGGTCAAGTTCTCGTGCATCCCAGCGTTAGTTTGCAAAATGCAATTGTTATTCAACCAAGCTTTGTTGGCGAAGGTGCTGTTTTACAAAATTGCATTGTTGGCCCTTATGCGTCTATTGGTGAATCGTGCAAAATTATTTCCAGTGTAGTAGAAAATTCTATTATACAGGAGAGTACAATAATCGAGAATGCTGTTTTGAAGAATAGCATGGTTGGCAATTTTGCAGGTATTAAGCTTAATTACCTTGATTTGAGCGTGGGTGATTACAACATAATTAGCTAATTAGGTTTTATATGAAATATACTTCTGTAGCTATGCTTTTGTTTCTGTTTCTATCCTTTTTTTCGTGTAAGGAAAAAAGCACACTTGTTACTATGGAAGTTGAGAAAGACAATGCAGCAACAGAAGCGCTTCTCATAGAGGCAAATAAATATAAATTGTTGGGACAGTATAATGCCGCTTTAGAGTTATTTCACGATTTCGTGTTAAAAAATCCGGGTAGCAGCACTGGTAATTATCAGCTAGCTCTTCTGCATTTTGAATTGGGTGAATATACTGAGGCTTATCTTACTTCAAAAAAAGCTTATCATTTGTCGCCTTCAAATAAGTATATTGCCTTATTTCATATCGATTGTTGCTTGCAAACCCAACAAACAGACGAAGCTTTTAATGTTTATAACCAGTTAATTGTAAAATTTCCTGCGGATTACGATTTGCATATAAATTTTGCCCGTTTACAGCACGAAGCCGGAAAATTTACCGAATCTTTAGCACTTCTGCGGCGTTATACTGTAAACAACGGGAATAAGTTATCTACTGAATTACTTTCGCTAAAGAATCAGAATTTTTATCATCTTAAGTGGACTGATAGTATTGAAGTTACCCTGGGAGAACTGATTAAATTAAATCCGGCGAATATGCAATACAAAGGATTATTGGCGGAGCTCTATGTTTCAGTAGGTAAATATGCCCAGGCTGATACTGTTTATAGTGCCTTATTGGCGCAGCATCCTACCAATGCGCAAATTTTGCTTAGTATTGCCAATTATAAGCGTATTGCAGGAAAGGATCAGGAGATGCTGGCACTTTTTTATCGGGCATTATGTGATAAATCGTTGAGTTATAAACCATTTTTTGATTTGTATGCCTATTTTAAAAGGCAGCAGGCAAAGAACGATTGTTCATTGTGCAGCGTTATGCTTGATAGTTTGTATCATCGTTTTCCGGATGAAAAATTGATATTGGAAGAGAAATATTTACTTGCCTTTCAGGAAAATAATCAGAAAGACAAAATTTTTTATTTGCAGAGACTCATTGATGCCGCTCCTAATGATTTTCAGTTTTGGCAGAATTTGCTTGATATTTATTTTGTAAATAACGATTTCGAAGAGCTATACAAGGCAGCAAATAGTGCATTGGAGTTTTTTCCTAATCAGGCTATTTTGTATTATTATGGCGGTATCTCAGCGCTGCGCTCCGATAGACCTGCAGAGGCTGTTTCTATGCTAAAATCTGCGGAGATGTACGAAATTGCCTTGGAAAATCTTAATTTGAGATTTCAGATTTATTATGCACTTTTAGAAGCAAATCACTTTACGGAGAGCTACGCGGAGGCCGATTTTTATTTTGATAAGGCTATACTTTTAGAGCCTGATAATTTGTCTCTGATGAATAATTATGCTTTTATGCTTTCTCAGCGACAATCGAAACTGGAATTGGCCTTGTCTTTTATTGATAAATGTTTGTATTATCAACCTGATTATTATGTTTTTATTGATACAAAGGCCTGTGTTTTCGAAGCTATGAGAGATTTGGATGCTGCCCTTAAGCTTACTAAATTGGCTTTACTGAAAGGGGGCAATACGGATGCTGCCGTGCTTGAGCATCATGCCGATTTATTGCTTAAGCTCAATAAAAATGAGGAAGCTTTGGAATTTTATGAAAAAGCTTATAAACTTAGACCATCTGATGAATTACTTTTAAAAATACAAAATGAGAAATAAATTATTTTATTCGATTTTATTTTTTTTGTTTGTCGTATCTGCGTGCAAAATCGGAAAAAAAACTGTGGGAGAGGAGAATCTGGTAGATAATTCTTTAAAAGATTTAATTTCGGCTACTGAATCTAAATTATTACATTATAAGGATCTAAAAATTAAATATACCGGTAAGATTAACACGCAAAGCACCAAGCTTAATCTCAGCGGTCAGATTAGGATTATTCATGATAGTCTTATTTGGATGAATGCAACGGCTCTGCTTGGTATTGAGGCCGGAAGGGTTTTGATTACCAAAGATACGGTCTTTTTGCAGGATAACTTTAAAGCTAGCATAAAAGTGTTTTCGGTGGAACAATTTGCCGATAGTTTTGGTATTACTGCCCGGCTTGATGTTTTAGAAAAATTACTTTTGGGTGAATTTGCACGCATGGAGCTTGGAAATTATCAGCGTGTTGAAGATTTAGCAGTTTTTACTGGATATTTTCAATATATGGCGCTTTATCTTGGTAACAATAATACAATAGATTATAAGGCCTACCTCGGCTCGGCTCATTATAGGGTAGATAGTATGTTTGTACGCGATTTATCAGGGGGAAAGAGTTTTAGATTAGATTATGGTGATTATGTATCTTTGGATAATATATTGCTTCCTTCTCAGTTGAGCGTTCAATTTGGTGTAGGGGAGCAAATTTCAAGTGCGGAATTGTTGTATAAGAAATTGACTTTTGATGAGAATACTACGAATCCGGGTTTATCTTCGGGTTTTGTAAAAATTAAGATGTAAATTTAATTACTGCAGATATGAAATTTTATGCCATTTTTTTCTTTTGTTTATTTTTTGTTTTTCAAGTTGATGCTCAATCGAGAGAAGAATTAAGGGTCAAACAAAAACGTATTGAGCAGGAGCTTAATTCATTGTCGAATCTGGTTAGTCAAACGGGTAAGGATGTTAAACAAAATCTAATAAAATTGCAGTTACTTGAGAAACAGATATTTGCTCAGGGAGAACTAATTTCTAATTTGCAGCAGCAAAACGACAAAACAAGTTCGCAGATTCAGTTTCATTTAGATGAAAAACAAAATTTGGAGGATCGGTTTAATCAATTGAAGGAAGAATATGCCAAGGTACTTATGTCATATTACAAAACACGCAACGCCTATAATGATTGGATGTTTATATTAGCCGCTGAGAATTTTAATGCTATTTATAAACGTTTCGTTTATTTACATCAATACGGAGATTATAGAAAATCTCAAGCTTCAGAAATTAAGGAAACAGAAGGACTTTTGCAGGTGGTTATTGATTCCATCGAGATTGAAAAATTAGAGCAGGAGAGGCTTATTTCTCTTGAGAATGATAAATTGGAAGAATTGAATACCTTAAAAGAGAATCGCCTGGTTTTATTAGCGGAAATTCGTGATAAGCAGGCCGAATTGCAAAGTCAGTTAAACATGGTTGCCGCAAAAGAGAAGGCTGTAAAAACGGAGGTAATGAAGTATATTATGGAAGAGCGCAGCGAGAGGGTTCAGAAGGAGAAGATTGTGGAGGCTGCATCCGGTAATAATAAATATAAACTGTTAAACACCGTTTTCGAAAGTGCTAAGGGTAAGCTTAATTGGCCTGTGGAAAATGGCATTATTGTAAAGCGCTTTGGTGTTTATCATCCGGCCAACATGTCGCAAATTACGCTTAGAAACGATGGAGTGGATATTCAAACTGATTTAGGTGCCGATGTGAAGGCTGTTTTTAAGGGTGAGGTAGTAAAGATTGTAAATATTCCTGGTGCTAATGCTGCGGTATTGGTGCAACATGGGGATTATTATATGTTGTATACCAATCTTAAATATTTAAACGTTAAAGTAGGTTCAAAGCTTGAAATTGGGCAACTTCTTGGCAAGGTTTATGGTGAATCTACTGAAGACAGGATGGCTATTCTTAATTTTCAGATTTGGAAGAACCAAGAAAAATTAAATCCCGAAAAATGGTTGAATACAGGCAAAATATAACTGAGTTTGATGAACTTCTTAAAAAACTGCATGCTTTCAGAAAACTCTATCTGAGAAATGAGTTTCTTAAGCATGTTTTATTGTTTTTTATGGCTTTTGTGCTCACGGCGTTTTTGTTTTTAATGGCTGAATCTTTTTTTTACTTAAGTCCTGCACTTAAGGTCTCTTTACTTGTTACTTTTTTACTTTTGTTTGTCAGTTCGGCAGTGTACATTGTTTTGGTTTTTCTAAAAAAGAGAAGCATTTTTTGGCAAACCATCGACGACACTTTTCTTGCGAATTTGATTGCCCGGAAATATGTACTATTTGGCGATAAATTTATAAATGTTCTTAGTTTGGCTGCCATTGGTGCAAACGTTTATAGCAGCGATTTATTAGCTGCCGGAATTGTCGAACGCTCCTTGTATTTAAATCGCTTTGCTTTTGCGGAGGCTTATAATCATACCAATTTTAGGCGTACTATTTTGTTTTCGCTTACTTTTTATTTAGTTTTTGCTGTTTTTTATGTCTTTAAATATGATTCATTAAAAACGGCTTTTTATCGCTTGGCACATCCTACTGTGTATTTTTCAAAACCTGCTCCTTTTAAATTTATGGTGCTAAACGAGGCTTTGCAGGTTGAGAGTCAGCAGGATTTTGTGTTAAGGTTGAAATTAGAGGGCGATGTTATTTCCGACAATGTTTCGCTCATTGTCAAAGGAAAGTCCTTAATGATGAATCGCGATTCCTTAGGTTTTTTTTCATATACTTTTTATGGGCCGGTAAATGATATTGATTTTCAAATGGAGAGTTCCGGATTTTACAGTGATTTGTATCATTTGAGTGTTTTAAGAATCCCTGTTTTTACTTCTGTTAAGGCAATGGTTAAGGTTCCTGAGTATACTGGTGATTCGTCTTATGTGCTCGAAACATTATCCGATGTTCTGGTACCTGAAGGCACAAGCATCGAATTTTTTATGAAGACAGCAAATGCTGATACTATTTTTATTAATGAAAATTCGGAATTATTCCGCCGTGTATTGGTAGATAATGCCCTCAATTATAAGAAGAATTTCAAACATAATACCAAATATCAATTTGCCTTGAGTAATGCTGATATTAAACAGAGAAATCCTTTAGAGTTTAATGTAACTGTGGTTAAGGACAGGTTTCCTCTTATTGATGTGCTCAAATATGTTGATAGTGTTAATGTTTATGCTCATTACTTCTACGGACGTATTAGTGACGATTATGGGTTTAGCATGCTCAGGTTTAAGTATAGAATTAAGGGCGAATCATGGAGTTATTTACCCATACAGTTTGTTCCAAATTTATTCACCCAGGAGGTGATGCTTTTTTTTGATTTTGCCAGCCTTAAGAAGAATAGTACCATTGAATACGCTTTCCAGGTTTATGATAACGATAGGGTGAATGGTGCCAAACTTACTGAATCGGCTGTTTTTGTTTTTCAATCGCCCGGCACTAAGGAATTGAGCGAGATTCAGGAAAAGGCAACCAAAGCCTTAAGCGGTCTTACCAATCAAACGCAATCTGTTTTGCAAGAGTTACGGCAAAGCATGGAAGATTTATCAAAATCTACCACAACTGAAAAATTAGATCAGTGGGAAATGAAACAAAAACTCGAAGAGCTCGAAATGCAAAAAGAGAAGTTAGAGAAGTTGGTAAAAGAGATTCAAGAGAAATTTGAGAATAAAACCGAGATGGAAAAATTTCTCGAACAGAGCGATGATTTGTTGGCTAAGCAAAAAGAAATTCAGGAATTGTTCGAAAAACTAATGGATGAGGAAATGATGAAGTTATTTGATGAGCTTAAAAATCTTGAAAATGAATTTGAGCAATCTGAATTAAACGCATTGCAGGAGCAATTAGATAATAAACTAGAAGATTTACAAAAAGAATTGGAGCGAAATCTTGAATTACTCAAAAGGTACGAGGTTGAAAGAGATGTTGAGCAGCAAATAAATGAATTGAACGAACTTGCCGAAATGCAACAAAATGTCGCTGATTCTATTCAAAAGTTTAAAAACCAACCCGAAATGAAATCTGAGTTGATTAAAGAAATGGAACAGAAACTGAATGAGATTAACCAGGAGTATCAAGATATTCTCAAGAAGAATGAGGCTTTGAAGGAACCAATGCCTATGGATAATTTTTCGCAGGAGTTTGATTCCATACAACAAAATTTTCAAGATCAAAAGGAGAATAATAATCGAAGGGATTTGAAAAATGAGATGCAACAGAATCAGGAGAATATTCAGGATCTTGCTGAAAAAATGTCGCAAATGATGGATCAGGCAGAATCTCAACAACTCGATATGTCTATCGAAGAACTTAGGCAAATTCTTGATAATATAGTGGAATTTAGTTTTAAACAGGAGGAATTGCTCAACGATATGAATAATGTTTCGTTGGATAATCCCAAGTATATTGATTTAATTCAGAAACAGCAAAATCTGGAACGCGATTTTTCTATCATTCAGGATTCCTTATTTTCAATTAGTGAACAAATTCCGCAAATTGCTTCGCTTATCAAAGAAGATATCAGGAAAATAAGAGAATATGGCACCGAAGCTGTAAATCATTTTGAAGCCCGCAGGATTAATAGTGGTCGCACGGCACAACAATTTATTATGACCTCTGCAAACAATTTGGCTTTGTTTCTGAATGAATCTCTTGAAAGTTTAAAAAACATGCAAAAAAATGCATCACAGGGCAAGAATGGGAAACCTCAACCGCAAAACGGTGAACCTGGCTTGATGCAAATGCAACAGCAACAACAAAGTCTCAAACAGCAGATGCAAAAGATGATTGATGATATGAAATCTGGAAAATTGAAGAAAGGTGATAAGGAGTTTTCAAAACGTTTGGCTGAAATATTGGCTCAACAGGAAATTTTGCAACAAATGCTTAATCAGATGCAAATGAATGGCGAATTATCGCCAAATGCCCAAAAAATGCTGCAAGAAGTAAAAGATTTACTTAAAAAAAATGAGGTCGATATTGTGAATAAAAATATTACTCCGGAGTTACTGAATCGACAGCAAGAAATTTTAACCCGTTTGTTAGAAGCCGATAATGCCGAAAATGAACGTGAGAAAGAAGAGAAGCGTGAGTCTGAGACTGGGGAGAATAATATCAGGAGAGAGGTGGAGTTTGACTGGGAGAAATTTAATAAATCGCTTTTTCGACAGGAATTTCAGCAAAATCAGTTAAATTTGTTGCCTTTTTATAAACAATTGTACGAGAAGTATCAGACTAAAGAGAAATAAATTATGGCTATAATTTTTGATAATGGGGAAACAAGTTTTAAGCACCACAACACCAAGTTTATTAAACAATGGATAAAGCAGGTAATACAAGCAGAGAGTAAGAAACCTGGTGATTTGGCCATTGTTTTTACATCCGACGATTATCTGCTTCAAATTAATAAGCAATATCTGAATCATGATTATTATACAGATATTATTACTTTCGATTATTCCGAATTTCCTTTGGTTTCGGGTGATTTGCTGATTAGTATCGACAGGGTAAGAGAAAATGCCGAACTCTTGAATATTGGGTTTGATAATGAGCTATACCGGGTAATTGTTCATGGAGTGTTGCATTTATGTGGTTACGGTGATAAATCTGATGCGGAAGAACTCAATATGCGTTCAAAGGAGAATTTCTATCTGGAGCTAATTCCACTAGCTTAATGTAGACGAATATTGCCTGTTTTTATGAGTACTGAAAATTAAATTGATGAAAGATATATACGATGTTATAGTAGTTGGTGCCGGACATGCAGGTAGTGAAGCTGCTGCTGCCGCTGCAAATTTGGGTTCTCAAACTTTGCTCATTACAATGGATATGACAAAAATGGCCCAAATGAGCTGCAATCCGGCAATGGGTGGTATTGCAAAAGGTCAGATTGTTCGCGAGATAGATGCTATGGGTGGTTATAGTGGCATTGTTACCGATAAAACGGCCATTCAGTTTCGCATGTTGAATAAAAGCAAAGGTCCTGCTTTATGGAGTCCGCGAGCTCAGAGCGACCGTGCATTGTTTACTTCGGAATGGCGGTCAATGCTGGAAAAAACACCCAATCTTTTTTTCTGGCAGGATTCAGTTGTTGCACTAATATTTTCTGACGATAAGAAAAGTATAAAAGGGGTAATTACCTCACTTGGGGTGCAGTTTATGGCTAAATCTGTTGTTTTAACCAACGGAACTTTTATGCGTGGCCTTATTCATATTGGTGATAAGCAACAAAGTGGTGGTCGAATTGGTGAAAAGGCCAGTTATGGTATATCTGAGCAATTGGCCGACTTAGGTTTCACTGTTGGTCGTATGAAAACTGGAACACCCGCCCGTATTGATGGCAGGAGTGTTGATTTTTCGCAACTCGTGGAGCAACCTGGCGATGATGCACCTTCAAAATTTAGTTATAGTGCACAAACGAAACCACTAACAAAGCAGTTGAGTTGTTTTATGGCTTATACAAATCCTGTTGTGCACGACACATTACGGAATGCTTTTCAGTTTTCGCCCTTGTTTAATGGTTCCATTCAAGGCGTGGGTCCTCGCTATTGTCCAAGTATTGAAGATAAGGTAAATACTTTTGCTGATAAAACCAAGCATTTGCTTTTTCTTGAGCCGGAAGGATGGGATACTGTAGAGTATTATCTCAATGGCTTTAGTTCTAGTTTGCCACTCGAAGTGCAGTACGATGCTTTGCTCAAGATACCTGGCTTTCAGAATGTGTCAATTTTTCGACCTGGATACGCAATTGAGTACGATTATTTTGATCCTACGCAGTTAATTGCAACCCTCGAAACTAAAGCCGTAAAAGGTTTGTTTTTTGCCGGGCAGATCAATGGAACTACCGGATATGAAGAAGCAGCAGGGCAGGGGCTTATGGCGGGTATAAATGCAGCACTTTCTGTGCAAAATCGTGGTACTTTTATTTTGCAACGTAATGAAGCATATATTGGCGTACTTATTGATGATTTAATTACCAAGGGAGTTAACGAACCATACAGGATGTTTACAAGCAGAAGCGAATACAGACTATTGCTACGCCAGGATAATGCCGATATTCGCTTAACTGAAAAATCTTATAATATTGGGTTAGCCAGAAGCGAACGACTTGACGCTCTTAAGCAAAAAGTTAACGATATTGCAAAGGTTATTTACTTTTTGTCGGGCACCAGTGTAGCACCAGAGCAAATTAATGCACTTTTGGCCGAGAAGGACACACCTGCAATAGAACAAAAAACACGACTTGATAAAATACTTTTAAGACCCCAGATACATCTTTCTGAATTGATTGAAAAGATTTCAATTGTTGGCGAATTTGCTCAAAGTATGGTTTTGATGCACGACACAATAGAGTCTGTAGAAGTGGAAATAAAGTACAAAGGATATTTAGAACGTGAGCAAATTATAGCGGACAAAATTAAGAGACTCGAAGACTTGACACTTAATCCGGACTTTGATTACGATACATTGCACAACCTTACAATCGAAGCGAGACAAAAACTGAAAAAAATAAGGCCAGTAAATATAGGACAAGCTTCACGTATTAGTGGTATTAGTCCGTCTGATGTAAATGTTTTACTTGTGCACCTTGGGCGTTAAATTTAACCTAAAAATACGTTCCACGTGGAACGTATTTTTAGGTTAAATTCGATTTTGTTCCACGTGGAACAAAATTTAAATAAGATGGCAGATGTGTTTGATGTTTAAATTATTGGCGTATTGTTTTAAAGTGCTTAATTTAAGTATCACTTTAATCTTTTTATTATGGAAAAACTGAGAATAAATATTGTTGATGTAATATCGCGAAGAACGTTTTTGGCCGAAATGCTTATCGAAAACGGAATTATTTCACAAATTATAGATTTAGGCGCTGAAGATCCAGACTTGAATTACGTTCTTCCGGGCTTTGTAGATGCTCATGTGCATATAGAGAGTTCAATGATTAGCCCTGCCGAATTTGCACGTTTGGCTGTACGGTGGGGTACTATAGCTACTGTTTCGGACCCTCACGAAATTGCAAATGTATTGGGTGTTGATGGGGTAGAACTTATGCTTAGATCGGGCAGGCAAGTCCCTTTTAAATTTTACTTTGGTGTACCTTCTTGTGTGCCGGCTACTGACTTTGAAACTTCAGGTGCTCGATTGGATGCATCAGATGTAGATATTCTGCTTAGCAGAAACGATTTTTTGTATCTCAGTGAAATGATGAATTTTCCTGGAGTTGTGTATCAAAACGATGATGTGATGGCTAAATTGGCCGCAGCAAAAAAATATAATAAACCAATCGACGGTCATGCCCCCGGCTTAACCGGCGATTTGCTTTTTAAATATGTTAGTGCCGGAGTTGCTACAGACCACGAATGTTCAAATCTGGATGAAGCCATTGAAAAAATTGCCCTTGGTATGCAAATTCTAATCAGAGAAGGCAGTGCCGCAAAAAATTTTAGTGCATTGCATCCTTTATTCAATTTGTATCCCGACAAAATAATGCTCTGTAGCGACGATTTACATCCCGACGACTTGTTGAATGGACATATTAACCTACTTGTTAAAAAAGCTTTGGCTTTGAATTATAATTTTTTTGATGTTATTAGCTCGGTTACGCTTCATCCAAAAAAGTTTTACAATTTAAGTACAGGTTTAGTTCAGATTAATGATTCTGCTGATTTTATTGTTGTCGATAATCTTTCCAAGCTTCAGGTGATTTCTACCTATATTGGAGGTGAAAGAGTTTTTCACGATAATGAAGTTCATTTTCCTGCTTTTCAACCTGAAATTCGGAATACTTTTTTTGTGAATAAACTCAGTATCGACCAAGTTTTGGTAAAGGCGCAATCTAACACTATAAAGGTTATATTGGCCGAAGATGGGGAATTGTTGACTAAAAGTATTAGCCTTAAAGCTAAAATAGAAAATGGTTTTGTTATGTGCGATACCGAAAGAGATATAGCAAAATTATTGGTTCTTAATCGTTATAAGAAAGCCGAACCCGCAATAGCATTTATCAAAGGTTTTGGTCTTTTTAAGGGTGCTCTTGCAAGCACTGTGGCCCACGATAGCCATAATATTGTAGCTGTTGCTACAAACAACGACGATTTATTAAGGGCTGTGGCTCTTATACAGAATCATAAAGGGGCTTTGGTGGCAGTTTCTGGTAACGACGAATTGGTGCTACCGCTCGAAATTGCTGGCATCATGTCGGCTCTAAAAGGGGAGGAGGTTGCAGAGCTTTACCACAAACTCAACCGTAAGGCAGCTGAGTTCGGTTCCGGATTGCGCGCTCCTTATATGACCCTTGCATTTATGTCTTTGCTGGTTATTCCTGCTTTAAAACTTGGTGATAAAGGCCTTTTTGATGGAGAAAATTTCGTATTTACATCATTGTTTGTTTCCTAATCGCTTATGGCTTACCCATCGGAAGAGTTTCGACTTAAAGTAATTAATTTACCGGAATTACCTGGCATTTATCAGTATTTTGATAAATCCGGGAAAATTATTTATATTGGAAAGGCAAAAAAATTACGGAAAAGGGTTTCTTCTTATTTTACCAAAATACACGACTCGTTTAAGACCCAAATGCTTGTAAAAAAAATTGTTTCGATGGATTACATGGTCGTAGATTCGGAACAAGATGCGCTTTTACTAGAAAATAATCTTATTAAGAAATATCAACCAAGGTATAATATTTTATTGAAGGATGATAAATCTTTTCCTTGGATTTGTGTTAAAAACGAATCTTTTCCCAGGGTTTTCTCCACACGGAATATTATCAAAGACGGTTCTAAATATTTTGGCCCATACACCAATGTAAAAATGATGAACTCTTTACTCGAGTTAATTCGCCAATTATATCCGCTTAGAACTTGTAGACTCGATTTGCGTGAGAGTATTATTCAGGAAAATAAGTATCGCCCTTGTTTAGAATACCATATTGGAAAATGCAATGCACCTTGTATTGCAAAAGAATCTGTTGAGCAATACGAAGTATATATTGATAATATTCAAAAGCTTCTGAAGGGAAATATCAATCTGGTGATTCAATACTTAAAAAACCTGATGCAATCTTATGCTGATGATTATCAGTTTGAGAAGGCACATCATGTAAAGGTAAAACTTGCACTTCTCGAAAATTATCAAAGCAAATCAACAATTGTTAGTCCCAGTGTTCACGATGTGGATGTATTTAGTTTCCTGGACAAAAACAATGATGTTTTTGTGAATTATTTAAAAGTAGTGAACGGACAAATTATTCAGGCGCATACTGTTGAAATTAAAAGAAAACTCGATGAAAGTAAAGAAGAAATACTCGTCTATGCGATTTTAAATATTCGTGAGCGATTGGCTAGCCAGTCGAATGAAATAATTGTTCCATTTGAAATAGATTTTCCCTTTACGCACATAAAAATTGTGGTGCCTAAAATAGGGGATAAGAAGAAATTACTAGAATTATCTGAAAGAAATCTGCTCTATTATGCTAACGATAAACTAAAACAGCGCGAACTTGTGGATCCGGAGCGCCACACCAAACGTATTTTAAACAGGTTGAAAGATGATTTGCACCTTAACGAGCTTCCGGTGCATATTGAATGTTTTGATAATTCCAATATTCAGGGCACAAACCCTGTGGCTGCTTGTGTGGTTTTTAAGAATGCTCGTCCGGCAAAAAGAGAATATCGGCATTTTAATGTGAAAACAGTTATTGGTGCTAATGATTTTGCTTCCATGGAAGAAATTATCTACAGGCGCTATAAGCGATTATTGGACGAAAAAAAATCGCTACCACAACTCATTATTATCGATGGGGGCAAAGGGCAACTGGGCGCTGCATTGCAAAGTCTCGAAAAACTCGAACTGAGAGGTAAAATTGCCATTATTGGTATTGCAAAAAAACTTGAAGAAATCTATTTTCCCGATGATTCTCTTCCTCTTTATCTTGATAAAAATTCTGAATCCTTGAAGGTTATTCAATTTGCACGAAACGAAGCGCATCGTTTTGGTATTACCTTTCATCGGCAAAAAAGATCGGATAGTATGATTCAAAGTATTTTGAATACCATTCCAGGCGTTGGTGAAAAAACTGCCGAAAAACTTTTGCTGGATTTTGGCTCAATCGACGAAATTAAAAAATTAGATATGAATGCCCTTAGCAATTCTATTGGCCTTGCCAAAGCAAAAATTGTATACCGCTTTTTCCAGTAAACTTTGTCTTGCATGTTGCAAAATGTAAGGCGCTTAACTTCCTATTAACTTTTTAAATTCAATATTTTTTCTTTTGTATAGAACGTCTTAAGGCTGTGCATTGCTCTAAACTCTGTTTTATTACGTAAAAATATTTTTCGCTTAAAACGTAAAGCTATTAACTTTGCACAAAAATATTTCGCATGCAACAAACCGAATGGTTAATTATATTTTTGGCTATAATTTCTTTCTTGTTAATAACGCTGAGAAACTATTATCAGAAGGAATATTTTTATTTTGTCAGGGCACCGTTCTCTTTTAAAATTTTTAACGAGTACGTTTACGAATTAAACCAGCGCCCCGGACTATTCTCATTTGTCATGTATTTTATTGCACTTACCTTGTCTGTTACGCTGATTTATTTCTTAATCTATTATTTTAGTTTATCATTTTTGATTCAAAGTTCAGTTATTTCCTTGGTATATTTGTTTTTAAGCGCACTTATGTTGTTGGTGGCAAAAAATTTAGTGCTCAGGATTATACAATTGGTATTTAAATTTAGTGAGTTAATCAATATACATATATTAATTATATTAATATTTAATTCGATAAGCGGATTAATCATTTTTCCGTTTTTATTAATGATAGTTTATTTAGATGCAAATTTAATCGACTTTAGCTTAGTAGCCTTAATTACAGTTATTTCTGTATTATTTTTGATGCGAATTATTTATCTTACAAAAATTTTATTTCGCATAGGATTTTCAATTCTCAGTATTCTTTTATACCTTTGTGCCCTTGAAATAGCACCCCTTTTGGTGTTATTAAATGTAGTAAAACTTTTAGTGAATTAATGTAATTATTTACTAATCTTAAATCTTTAGGCTTTGAAAATTAGAAGAGTTTTAGTCTCACAGCCGGCTCCTCCCAAAGATGGAAAATCTCCATTTCAAGAACTTGCCGAAAAAAATAACCTGATTATTGATTTTCGTCCTTTTATCAAGGTTGAAGGTGTACCTGCGAAGGATATACGTAAGGAAAAAGTAAATTTGCTCGATTTTACTGCGGTGATTTTTACCAGTAGAACAGGAATTGATCATTATTTCAGGGTCGCAAAGGAGCTGAGAGTTACAATTCCCGAAACTATGAAATATTTTTGTAAAACTGAGGCAATTGCCCATTATTTGCAAAAATATATTGTTTACAGAAAACGTAAGATTTTTCATGGTCAAACCCGTATTGAGGATATCCTTGATTTAATGTCTAAACATAAGGATGAAAAATTCCTTATTCCAATTAGTGATACACACAACGATTCCATTCCGGAATTACTTAAATCTAAAAAATTGACCTATCGGTCGGCCGTTTTCTACCGAACAGTTAGTTCAGACCTTTCTGATTTAAAGGATGTGGATTACGATTTGCTTATTTTTTATAGCCCGAGTGGCATTAAATCTTTGTTCGTTAATTTTCCAAATTTTGATCAAAAAGAAATCAGAATTGCCTCTTTTGGAAAGCAAACTGCACAAGCAGTGCGAGATGCCGGATTAAGACTCGACATTGAGGCTCCTTTGCCCGAAGCTCCATCCATGACAATGGCTGTTGAACAGTATATTAATAATTTGATGAAGAAAATAGTGAATAAATAGTTTTATTCATGACTGCAAATAAAAACACCTTCACTAAAGAGGAACGACTTTGCTCCCTTGCGCAAATTGAAAAACTCTTTCTCGAAGGTGTTTCTTTGTTTTCCTATCCTTTTCGAATAATTTATTTAAGATCCGAAGCGCTAAATTCACCCCAGGTTAAAGTGCTTTTTTCGGTACCAAAGAAGCGATTTAAGCTTGCTAAAGACCGTAACCGCATTAAGCGTCTGTTGCGTGAGCTTTACAGGCTAAAAAAACCTGCATTTTATGAGTTTATAATATCCCGTAACATAAGCTTGCATCTGGCTTTGGTTTATACCGAGAACTCAATACTTTCCTTTAAAGAACTTAGCTTGAAGATGGACAAGCTTTTTCTTTCCTTGGAGCATCATTTAAATGCCTGATTAATTATCATTTTTGTTTCTTTGCCTTTTTAAAGATAAGGAGAAAGTATTTTCTTTCTTTTTTTCTTATATTTTGGCTTGTATTTTGAATACTAAATTTTACAAAAATGAAAAATATGAAAGATTTTTTACTTAAGCGGAAATTATTATCTGTTCTTATAGCTGCATTTTTGCTTTTGTTTGTCAATACTGCTTTTTATAGAGACGATCCACGCAACTTCGAAATTACTAAGAATATGGATATCTTTTTTAGTATTTTTCGGGAGGTTAATACTTTTTATGTGGATGAAATTGATCCCGGTATTACTATTAAAAAGGCTATTGATGCAATGCTTGCATCTCTGGATCCTTACACGGTCTATTATCCTGAATCGCAAATTGAAGATTTTAGATTTATGACTACAGGCGAGTATGGCGGGATTGGTGCTGTAGTGCAGAAGCGCTCTAATTCTGCTATCATTGTGGAAATTTATGAGAATACTTCGGCCGCAAAAGCTGGATTAAAGGCAGGTGACGAAATTGTTAAAATAGGGGAGGTCGATATCTCTACAAAAACTTTAGATGAGATTAGTGAGTTGCTTAAAGCTGAAAATAATAGTTCTATCAATGTTTCTGTAAAACGATTAAAGCATGCTAATTTATTGTCTTTTTCTATTATTCCGGAAAAGGTTGATATTCCTAGTGTTTCTTATGCCGGGTGGGTTTCTGATGAGGTAGGCTACATTCGTTTTACTCAGTTTACCGAAAATTCCGCAAACGAGTTTACCGCTGCTCTTTCTTCGCTTCAGACTGAAAAGCAAATGAAAGGTTTAATTATTGATTTACGAGGAAATCCGGGTGGTTTATTGAATGACGCTGTGAACATTGTGAATTTATTTGTTCCACGAGGACAGCTTATTGTGGAAACAAAAGGTAAGGTACAACAATGGAATGCAAAATATTATGCCGAATTTGAGCCTCTATTTCCCGATTTGCCGCTTGTTGTGCTCGTGAATAGGTCTTCGGCTTCGGCGTCGGAAATTGTATCGGGAGCGCTCCAGGATTTAGACCGGGCAGTTGTGGTAGGGGAACGCACCTACGGTAAAGGCCTTGTGCAAACAACCCGCAAGATTGTTTATAACTCCAGAATGAAAGTTACAACTGCCAAATACTATATCCCTAGTGGCAGATGCATTCAAGCTTTGGATTATTCCAACCGTAATGCCGATGGCAGTGTTTCGCATGTGCCAGATTCTTTAATTAGCGAATACTTTACCAAAGCAAGCAGAAGTGTGCACGATGGGGCAGGAATTTTTCCTGATATTTTAGTTGACACAAGTCAATTTTCAGTAAATTTTCAAAAATTAGTTAACGAAAACTATATTTTTGATTTTGCAACCGAATTTTCATCGAAAAACGATTCTATTGCTTCGCCTGAGCAATTTATTCTAAGTGATGAGCAATTAAATGTGTTTTTTTCATACCTTAAGACTAAAAATTTTGATTTTGAATCGAAATCTTCTGCACTATTGGCACAACTATATGCCCAAATTGAGGAGGAAAATCGTTTAAGCGAATTTGCCGATGAGTTAGGCCTAATGCAATCTAAATTAAATGATTTTGATGAGTCAATTAAACGTTTGGATAAGAATTTGATTGTGAAATTTTTGGGTGGTGAAATTGCCAGTCGGTTTTACTATCAAACAGGGCGTATAAAATTCCAGATTAGACACGACAATGCGGTTGATACAGCCCTACAAATAATAAATACTTCTGTTTTATACCGCAAAATTCTGAACGGTGAGTATGGAAATCATCTAAAAAAATCTAAATAATTTCTCTAAGTATGTATTTTATTGAAATTTTTGTTGAATTTTTTTTACAGTTGTAAATTATTGAAATATTGTATTATATGATATTTTTTAAATTAATTTTTATGCATTTATTTTACTTTACTTAAATTTTTACTTTAAAAAATTTGTTTTTTAAAAATCTCGTATTATATTTGCAGTTATAGAAAAGATTTAATTGACGTATTGGAAATAATTTCTTATCAGGAATAAGACTTTATATAACGATTTGGTTCGTGGGGACATGTCATTGAGCAAACCCCGATATTCGGGGTTCTCAGTGGCATTATTATAAAAATTGATTTGATTTTGTTATCGAGATAAGTTTGGTTCGTGGGGGATCAGTCATTACGAGAAAAGGAGGGGCTAGACCAAAATTACTGAAACGTCAGGAATTTTTCCCTCCTCTCGAATGACTTTAATAAAGAATGGTTGAACAAAGATAAAAATCTTTTATCTTTATACTAATTTTTTTATCATTGTATTTTAACCTTAAGAACTATTTTTTTATGAGAGTACTTTATTTGCCTCCAACCGAGGACACTCCCGAAGTTCTACTAGAACCTGGAAACAAAATTCAGAAAATTGTGGGGCGTTCCTATACCGATAATACCGAAATGTTCTATATTCCCATTATAAATTGGATGGTAGATTATTGTGCTTTGCCCGAAGCGGAGGTAAATTTACATTTGAAATTTGTGTATTTGAATACCTCGACTGTTAAAATCCTTATTCATCTCTTTACTAAGCTCGAAGCATTTGTTTTAAAAGGTTTGCCTGTGCAGATTTTTTGGTATTATTCCTTCGACGACGATGATTTACTCGAAACCGGAAAGGAATTTAGTGAAGTAGTAAATTTGACTTTTTATTATATCCCTTACAATCCCGATGATGATGATGAACAAAAAACATTGTCGCAATAATATGTCAGCCGCCTATAACTGGCGTTATGATGCTTATGTTATCGCTTGATTTGATGGTTTTTAGTTCTTCCGAAATTGCTCCGTTGATTGCTATTTGATAGGCATATTTTTCTATATCAGGATATTTTGATCGCAGCCAGCTCTTTAATTCGGCTGTATTTTTTATTTTATCTTCGCAACTTATTTTTTTGCTGCCCGTTTTTTCTTTTACTGTACCAAAAAACTGAATTTCCATATTTGTCTTTTTTACGCAACCTATATTTGCCTGATTGCATCTTGCTACAAATTTATAAAAATGTTTTTAGTTTTAGAACCTTTTCTTGTTACCGAACACAGAGTTATTTTAATGAGTGAACGAAATGAGCCTGGATTAGTTTTTTTTGTGGTACTTAATAATGTTTCATTTGCCATTCGAACCTAGCATTTTTTCTGCTTTTTCTAATTCTTCCGGTGTGTTTATATTGTATAATGAGGTATTTTCTCCCAGCTTTATTATTTTTGTGTTGGCATTTCGGATGATATCCTTTAAATAGGGTTGATTTTTTTCCAGCATTGCTTTAATATGTGGGTATAAACTTTTAGAGTATAAGGCATTTAATGGTTGCAGATATCCTTCCGATTCGGGTACAACGATATCATAATCCTGGGCAAAATGTTCTAGTTTTTCAATTAATGCTGTGCTTATAAATGGTGTATCAACACTCCAAAGTATAATTTTTTCGTGGGAAGCAATTTTGAATGAGGCTTCGATGCCGCTTAAAGGGCCTTGGTTTTTGAAATTATCGTCTACGGTTTTTATATTTAAAAATTCGTATTCTTGCGAATCGCCGCTTACTATTACTTCGTAGTTTCTTTGTGTAAAAAATTCGATAGAATATTCGATAATTTTTTTATTTCCTAAAGTGCAGAGTGCTTTGTTTTTTTTCATTCTACTGCTTTTGCCGCCGGCAAGTATTACTGCCGTAAATTTTGTTTGCATCTTTAATGTGCTTCTAACCAGTTTTTTCCCTTTCCAATTTCTGCTTTAAGCGGCACCGATAGTTTGGCGGCATTTTCCATCCCTTCGAGTATTATCAGTTGCATTTTCTCCCATTCATCCGGTTTAACGTTGAAAACCAGCTCGTCGTGCACTTGCAGCAACATTCGTGAATGTTGCCCTTGGCTTTCTATTTTCCGATGAATTTCAATCATGGCTATTTTGATAATATCTGCCGCAGTACCTTGTATTGGGGCATTGATGGCATTTCGCTCTGCCACACCACGCATCACTTGATTCGATGAGTTTATTTCTTGTAAATACCTTCGGCGTCCAAACATTGTTTCTACAAAATGGTTTTCTCGGGCTTGTTTTATCTGGGCATCCATATATTCTTCCACTTGTGGGTAAGCCGCAAAGTATCCGTCGATGAGTTCTTTGGCTTCTGTGCGGCTAATACGCAAATTTTGCGCTAATCCGAACGATGAAATGCCGTAAATAATTCCAAAGTTTGCTGATTTGGCTTTACTACGCATCTCTGAACTAACTTCACTTTCGTTGATATGGTAGATTTTAGCGGCTGTGGCGCGATGAATATCTTTGTTTTGATGGAAAGCTTCAATTAGATTTTTATCGCCGCTCAAATGAGCCATAATGCGTAATTCAATCTGCGAATAGTCGGCCGAAACAATGAAATCACTATCTGATTCTGCAACAAAGGCTTGCCTTATTCTTTTGCCTTCATCACTTCGAATAGGTATATTTTGTAGATTTGGATTATTGCTACTTAGACGGCCTGTGGCTACAAGCGCCTGATTAAATGATGTATGTATTTTGCCCGTTTTTTTGTTAATATTTTCGGGCAGGCTTTCTACATAAGTGTTGAGCAATTTTTTAAGGGATCTGTATTCGAGTATTTTGTCTATGATTGGGTGTTTGTCGGCCAATTTTTGCAATTCTTGCTCTGATGTGGAATATTGCTGTGTTTTGGTCTTTTTCTGATTATCGGTGATTTTCATTCTGTCGAATAGCACTTCGCCTAATTGTTTGGGAGAGCCAATATTAAATTCAAAACCGGCAATACCGTAAATTTCTTTTTCAATGAGCTGAATTTTGTCTATCAGCTCGTTACCAAATTTTTTTAATTCTTCGGTATTGATGTTTATGCCGTTTAATTCCATGGTAGCCAATACCGGAATAAGTGGTATTTCTATGCTATTGTAAAGCTCTGTAAATCCGGCCAATTTTATTTTTTCGTATAGTATTGAATAAAGTTGCCAGGTAATATCTGCATCCTCGGCGGCGTATTCTTTTATTTGTTGTAGTGGCACAAAACGCATGTTTTTTTGGGAGCTGCCTTTTTTTCCGATTAGATTTTCTATTGAGACCGGGCTATAGCCTAGGTATTGCTCTGCCAATGCGTCCATATTGTGGCGCTGGTCTGCAAACAGCAAATAGTGGGCAATCATGGTATCGTGGAGATTGCCTTTTATTTCGATGCCGTAGTTTTTTAGTATTTGAATGTCGTATTTTATGTTTTGGCCTATTTTCGATATGTTTTCGTTAAGAAAAACTGATTTTAACTGATTTAGTCTGTTTTGCGTTTCTTTTTGATTTTCGGGCATGGGAATATAATAAGCCTCATGGGCTTTAAAAGCAAACGAAATTCCCACAATTTCGGCATCTACAACATCCAATGAGGTAGTTTCTGTATCGAAACAAAATTCTTTTTGTTGTTTAAGCATATTGGCCAGGGCAATTATTTCTTCTTCGGAATTAATTAACTGGTAATTGTGATTCGTTGTTTCGATAGTGGCCAATTTTGGCTTGCTTTCGGCCTGTTTATTTTCTTCGGGAAAGTTGAATAAACTTGTTTGTTGAAAACTTTGCTTTTCCTCTGTTTTTACAATTCTTTTGAGTAATGATTTAAACTCTAACTCATTGAACACTTCTTCGAGCTTTTCGTCTTTAAAATTTTTTCGTTCGAATGTAGCAGTATCGTATTCAATAGGAACGTTTAAATCTATGGTTACTAATTCTCTGGCAAGAGTTAATTGCTCCTTGAAGTTAATTAGATTTTCTTTCAATTTGCCTTTAAACTGATCCAGGTTTTCGTAAATGCCTTCTATATTTTTAAATTGCCCAATTAGTTCTTTCGACCTTTTTTCGCCTACGCCAGGCATGCCTTTGATGTTGTCGGCAGCGTCGCCCCATAGCGCAAGCACATCTATTACCTGTTTGGGGTCTTCGGTGCCAAAGGCCTCATTTACTTCCTTTATTCCCCATATTTCTAAATCCTGCGCACCTTTTCGTAATTTATACATCATTATGTTTTCGCTAACAAGCTGACAATAATCTTTGTCGGGTGTTACCATGTAAACTGTAAATCCTTGTTTTTCTGCTGCTTTGGCCACAGTGCCTATTACATCGTCGGCTTCGAAGCCATCTTTTTGCAGGATGGGTATTTGGTATGCTTCGAGAATTTTTTTGATATACGGAACGGCTATTTTTATTCCCTCGGGCGTTTCATCTCTATTGGCTTTATAATCGGCATACATTTCGTTGCGGAAAGTTGGGCCTGATGGATCAAAAGCAACTGCAATATGACTTGGTTTCTCCTTCCGCAGAATTTCGTCGAGCGTATTTACAAATCCAAAAATTGCCGAGGTATCTAATCCTTTTGAATTGATTCGCGGATTATTGATAAATGCATAATGGGCTCTGAAGATTATTGCATAAGCATCTAAAAGGAATAGTCGTTTTTGTTCCATGGTTTGTATGTATAAATAAATAAGGCGCTACAAAATTAATTGTTTTTTTATATTCAGCTTCATAATTAAAAAACAGGCGGCTTTATTCATTATCCGATGCATACCACTCTGCATAAGAAGTGCTTGTTTCATATAGCTTTAGACTATGCAATTGGACTTTTGCGGGCAATTGATTTTTTAATTTCATTGCAAAATCCAGTATCAGGTTTTCGCAAGTTGGTTGATATTCTGAGATTTCCATTCGACCGAACATTTGAGCTATATTTTGAATCTGTAATTGTTGGGCATCTTTACTTAATACGATACTGTGATCGTATTTTTCAGTAATCTCCTTTTTTACAATTTGCTTTAAATCGCTAAAATCCATAACCATTCCTAATTTTGGATTTTTTTTGTCTGTAATGGCTTCGCCAATTACGGTTACCAACAGCTTATATGAATGTCCGTGTATATTTTTGCACAATCCATCGTAGTTCCACAGTGCATGCGCCATTTCGAAGTTAAATTCTTTGGTTAATCTAATTTTTGCCATTTTTATTTTTGCTTAAAATGCGCAAGTTTAATAAAAATATCACTGCCAAAAAAGCTTTATCTGTTTCTTATTTAGAATTAATTTAAATTAATGATTTTTAGAATTACTTATTTTAAACCTTCTCCTGGCGCTTGGTTTCCTAATATAATGCCATTTCGTGTAAATACATCTTTACCTGAACGTAGTATTGGAGTTTTCGGATCGTATGGATTTCCGCCATAAGCCCAGCCTGGTCGTTCCAGTAGCATCGATTTTATTATTTCTGCATCCTGGGGCCACTGGTTTTGCAAACGGTGTATAAATACGACTATATTTTTCGGTAATTTGTCGTGAAGCATTTTTACTTCTTCTATGCTTAATGTGCCATCTAAAATCATAAAGATATAGCTGTTGATTTTTACTTTATTGGTGGCATTAGCATAGATAAAAGTGCTGTTTTTATCCCAATAGCTTTTTTGTTCTACTTTCGGAAATCCATTATAGTTTGGGTTACGTGAAACTATGAGATAATCTTTATTGCCGTTTTTTACCGACATGTGCTGAATGGCAAAATAGGGAAATGCCCAGTGAAAGTTGAATTGGGCCACTGCTATGGAAGGAATAATTAGCAGCAAGAAATATAAAATGATTGTTTTTTTCATGGCATTTTTTTTGTATTAGTTGCTTAAGTTGTTTACTATAAATGGTTTATCGAAATATACGGCTTTCTTTATCCGTAGAAGTTCTTTTGCAGGCACTTTGGTGCGGTAAAGGTATAGTCCTTTGCCTTGGATGCTGAAAATAGGCAATGACTTTAAGTATTGATAATCTGCTTTACTTATTTTTGCTTTTTCAAAAAGATAGGAGGCAAAATCTTGGTGTTCGTTCAGGTAAGCCCCTATTTGAACAGTAACGCTATCGCTTATTTCTAAAGGAATATTCTCGTCCCAGGAGCGTTGAATCAGTATTTTAGTGAGCTCTTGTTTTTTTTCCGGATCTTCCACTTTTTTTATGTATTCTTTGAGTTCGTTGGTACTTATTAAGCCCATATTATCTGTTTCTTCGGAGGCCTGCATTTCGCTTATCCAACTGGCAGTATCTGCAAAAAATCCATAAAAAGCTACTAACTCTTCATTATTTGGTGGATTTAGGGTATTGCTGAGCATCACTTTTCTTTCGTGGCTAAAATATGTTTCGTCGGCTTGAAGCTTTGCCAATACTCTCTCTTTTATTTGGGGTTTTAGCACTCCGTCTTCAATGGCGTGTTTGTCTATACCCAAATAATCGGCTTCGGTAGCTGTGATACTTGCAGCCTCTTCATATTCATCATTTAAAAAGAAGAACACAAACGAAATAATTTCTGAATTTTCCGGGCTTATTTGGCTTTGCAATTGTTTTTTTCGCTCAACTGTGAAAAATGTTTCATCCGCTTTTAGTTTAGTTTCCAAATTTTGCAATGCTTGTTTTTGAATTACTCCGTCTGTTATGGAGTTTGTATCCAGATTTAAATAATCTGCTTCTGCTTTTGTGAGGCTTAGGGCTTCTTCGTACTCATCATTCAAAAAGAAGAATACAAAAGAAATTATTTCCGAATTTTCGCGTGCAATGTTGGCCAGAAGCATTTCTTTGCGTTCCGCTGTAATAAGTGTTTCCGCTTCATTTAATCGGTTTTTTAGGTTTTGCAGTGCATGTTTTTCTAATACCCCATCGCTTATGCTGTTGCTATCCAGATTTAGATATTCTGCCTCTGCTTTTGTAAGCGAGACAGATTCTTCGTATTCATCATTCAGGAAGAAAAATACAAACTGAATTATGCTGCTTTCAGGAGAGGCACTACGTATTTTCAAGCTGTCTTTTTCGATGTATACCAATAGATTATCTGTAAAACTGATGCTTCGGGCAAAGAAATTCACTGAGGTAAGTTTATTTTGTGCAAATACTAATGCATTACTTTCGCCTGTTTCGATGTTAATGGCATCAAAATAAATTTCCGAATTATTGCTCCATAAATTGATGATATGTTGCTGATTGAGTTCGTTTATCACTATTTTTTCTGCATAGTTTTTTTTTAGCCTGTAGAGTTGAAATAATCCTTCGGCATCGCTTGTAAACCATGTTTCATTTTCGGGGCTGCTCACAATATCCCTTTCGTTGCCAAGGTTTGGTATTCCTTTTATATTGGCTGTTCCTCCGGGAATAATTTGGCCGGCTATACCGTTTCCTGCATAGAAAGTGCCTGTGTTGCCAATGTAGAATGGAATAAATGCTTCATCGCCGGGTCGAAAAATAACGTATTTTTGTATGTCCTGGTTAATATCGAGCACTGTGCAGTGAATATTTCCTTCATAAATTTGTACTTTCTGAAATTGTGCGGCAAATGGGAGCTCTTGGTATGGTATTGCTTTACCATAAATCAGGTTTTCGGGCAATGTGCTATTTTGCGCATTTACCAACAGAGGCAGTAAAATCAGTAAAGAAAGGATAATTCTTTTCATGATTCCGTTTTTTGTGCGGCGCAAATTTTCATTTTATAAAATATTATAAGGCTAATTTTTGCGATTTCCACAAATACGCACTGTAAATGCCGTAGCCCGGAATGTTATTTGCGGGGTTTAGCTCGTAACTAAAGCCCAAACTGAGCCATGTGTATGGTTTAAAACCCATTTCGAAGGCCATTCTTGATTTTATATTGCTCTGGGCATAAATGTAATTGTTTTTGTAAGCTATATAAATGCCAGCATAAACATTATTTTTATCAAAATGGATTAAATCGAATGCTTGAATCGGGAGTTTGATTTCCCAATCGTTTAGTTGATATTGTGCTCCCAGAGTGGCATTCATATATTGCATTTTGTAAGCATTGTATTCGGAATTTAAGGCAAATATTTGATTGTAACCGCTAATCAGCCAAAAATATTTTTGCAAAACGCCAATGGAAGCAGTAACTCCTGCGTTATTAAATGCTTGATAAGAAACGAGTGGGTCGGCCTGATTAAAACTTTCGCTTTGCCTGTTTACCTCATTTCGTTGAAAAATAGTTCCTGCGCTGGCGCTAATTTTCCATTGTGGTATAATTTCCATCGTCCAACCTAATGCCATCAAAGCTTCCAGCTTTTGGTCGCTTAACAGGCTTTCCTTTTTTATTTCCGTTTCTAGCGCAAATAGTTGTTTTTCATTTTGATAAAATGGTGCATGTAAACTCAATTTTATGCTTTTGTAGGCATTCATGCTGCCATCGCTCTCGTGGCTGATGTATATATGGCCACGGGCAGTATAATGATTGAGCAAAACAAAGTTTTTTTGCTGATTATATTGTGCTTTAGCTAAACCAATTGTTGTCGTGAAGCTTATCGTAATGATGATTATTTTTAGTATTTTCATAAGGATGGGTTTAGCGTCTGTTTGTTAAATTCATTGCTTTCTTCATGGCTTATCTGAGAAGTTTTACTACATGTTTTAGAGTGCTGGTGGCTATATTCATGTATGCAGGATAAGCGATTGTTGAAATTATCAAATAGTATCCTGCTGTGGCTCCGGTGCCCGTAAGGTTGTTGCTTCCGTCCCAGGCGGTGCTGCCTTCGTATATTTCTTTGGATGCTATGGCATTCATTTGTATGTCTCTATATGTGTATACCCTGAATGTTAATGTTGTTCCCTGTGGAACCAAAGGCATCCAAATATCGTTTATTCCATCGCCGTTTGGACTAAATATATCTGAGGTCTGAATGCAGGCATCCTGGGATTGCGGTACAATAAATACCTGGCTTGTGCTACAGCCTCTGGCATCGGCCAAAAATAAACTGTGTTGTCCCGCTGACAAGTTCAAGAGGCTATCCTGTAATGGGGTAGCCTGGTTGTCTGTTTCAAGATAGACAACCTCGGCCGGATATTGCAGAATGGCGCTTCCATCAGCACTTTCGGAGCAAATCGGTGATTCTATTTCGCTTACGCCCACATATATGGACCAGTCTCCTTCTTTTTCGATGATTCTGTGGATCTCAAAAACCGAATTGCCGCTGTAAACAGTAAAAGTCTGACCTCCAAATGAGCTTGGAATATAAGCTGAATCGTTGTTGATGGTATGCATAACGGTGTGGAAAAGGCTATCAATTAGGCCCCTACTGATAACTATTTCTATTTCGGCATCTGCTCCATCGCACCATCGGGCTACCTGGGTTTGCTCTATTTCGAAGTTCGGATCTGGCATACTTTCCACAAAAAATTGTTTTGTCCAGCTAAAACTGCCCGAAGTAACAACCAGGGTTTGCATGCCGCCCGCTAAAGGTATATTGAAAGTACTGGCATCTATGGTACTCCCATTTAATGTGTTGATGATACTGCCATCGGATAAATTCCCGGTGAGGCTGCCCATAGCTCCAATTGGGTCGGCTAGCACAATTTGTTCCAGAATTAATTCGGGCTGCGTTTCCAACGGGATATATAATGCAATATGCTCAATACAGCCCGAATTGTATGTGCACGCTATATTTACATTACCATTTGCCTGAACGTATGCTTTTCCGTAACTCGAACTTATCAGGCTGCCCTGACTTAAAGACCATTGGTTTACCTTAAAGAGGTTTGAATCGCTCAGCCAAACGGTGGATGTGTTTAGGTTATATCGTGTATTGTTGGTTACGAAGCTTTTGAAACTTATGCTTTCGGTAGATACTACAACCAAAGTGTCTATTACCGTAATTACCGGATTATTGTAAAAAAATCGCACAATTAACTGGTCGCCTAGATTCGCTTTTATTATTTGCGATTTTTGTGCACTCAACATACCGTTTATTCTCCAGCTTAGGCTATCCCATTTAATCGTATCAGGGAATAGATAGGCGCTTACATCAATAGTGCTCACAGAATCGCAAGCTCCTAGCTGCTCTTGCATAAACTGGATACTTTGTGCCTTTACTATCGTTTGAAAGACTAGAATGCTCAACAAGTGAAAGAAAAGTTTTTTCATATTTTTATATTTATTCATCCAATCATAAAATATTATGATTCATCTTTTTGATTTATGTGCAAAATAAATGAAATAATTATGATTTTCATCTCTCCTGATTATTGAGTATTCAGATTTGGTTCTTTTAGTCTCAATAGCTATTATTGAGTCTAGTCTAAAAACCTTGCCAGCGTTCATTTTTATTAAATGCTGTAACTGTACTAAACAGTTTATAAGTCAATTAAGAAAAC
>DYOH01000112.1 GCA_020720625.1 Acetofilamentum sp.
AATAATATTTCAAATATATCCAATTGGAAGAATATTAGCCTAACAAATTTTATATTTTTGTAGAAATAAAAAGTTTGACATGATACTGATAAAAAATGCACGGATTGTAAATGAGAATGAACAATTTATAGGTGCCGTGCTTATTAAAGGTGAGTATATAAAGAATATTTGGCGCGGTGATGCTCCGGTGCTTACAGGTGTAAAAAAGGAAATTGATTTAAATGGCAAATTTCTTCTACCGGGAATTATCGATGATCAGGTACATTTTCGGGAACCCGGCTTAACCCACAAAGCTAATATTCATTCGGAATCTGTAGCTGCTGTTGCTGGCGGAATTACATCTTTTTTGGAGATGCCCAATACAAATCCGCAAACCACTACAGAAACAGCATTAATCGAAAAACTTACCATTGCAGCAAAATCGTCTGTAGTGAATTATGGATTTTATTTTGGTGCTACAAACGATAATTTTCATTTGCTAAAGTCCTTGAATACCAGCTTGGCATGTGGAGTAAAGGTATTTATGGGTTCTTCAACAGGTAACATGTTGGTTGATAATGAACAAACGCTTCGTCGGATTTTTGAACAAAGTCCGCTGCTTATTGCAACACATTGCGAAGACGAAGCTACAATCAGAGAAAACAACCGCATTTATTCACAGAAATACGGCACTGATATTGCTTTCAGGTATCACCCCGAAATCAGAAGTCATCAGGCATGCTATTTATCAAGCTCTTTGGCCGTAAATTTGGCCAAAGAATATAATGCACATTTGCATGTTCTGCATCTATCAACCAAAAAAGAAATGGAGCTTTTTCGGAATGATATCCCTTTATCGGAGAAACATATAACGGCGGAAGTTTGTGTACATCATTTATGGTTCAACGATACATATTACGATTCAAAAGGGAGTTTTATAAAATGGAATCCAGCGATAAAAAGCGAAACCGACCGATTGGCCTTAATAGATTCACTAAACCATGATTATATTGATGTGGTGGCAACAGACCATGCGCCACATACTTACGAAGAAAAAATGCTGGATTATTGGAAAGCGCCATCAGGTGGGCCTATGGTGCAGCATGCGCTTGTAACTATGCTCGAACTGGTTAAGCAAAAGGCTTTAAGTCTGGAAAAATTGGTTCAGAAAATGTGTCATAATCCGGCCGTTAGATTCAGCATAGCCAAACGAGGTTTTATTCGTGAGGGATATTTTGCTGATTTAGTGGTGGTAGATCTCGAAAATGAGTGGACTGTGCAGAAAGATAATATTTTATACAAATGCGGATGGTCGCCACTCGAAGCTCAGAAATTTTCGTCTAAAGTGTTGGCTACTGTAGTTAATGGATATTTTGTACACGAAAACGGCATCGTAGATAGAAATTACAGAGCCAGAAAATTAGATTATATCCGAAAATAGTTTTTTTCGATAAGGAAAAAACGAATTACTATTTTTTGTTTGGTCAGAAAAGTTATTACAAAAATGATTTTATGAAAACGATTTTAAAATGTACATCCATGAAACAGTTGATATTTGGTATTATCGCAATTTCTTTGTTTTTGTCGTGCAATAACAATAGGCCTGCTGATGCCAAGGAGGAGAAACAGGCAAAAAATGTATCTATTGAAAATAAATTAGATAGTTTGAACACTTTATTAATTGCAGAAAAAATTGTGTATGATGTAAAAGTTAAAATTTCGAGCGACGATGATGACTGGACAAAAGAATGCTTGGCCAATACTAATCCGCCGGTATTGGCGAATATTATTTTTGGGGCTATTTACGATAGCCGTTTGCAAGCCTTCGATTATTATACAAACCAGGAGATGTCGATAAATGAGGTAAAAGATTTTGAAAAAGAATGGGAAAGAGATAAAATTGGCAAAATTCAATTTATGGAGAATTGGTATTTCGATGAGACCAATTTGCATTTTTATAAAAAAGTATACGGGATAATGCTGGCCTACGAGCGGTATAACGAAGATGGGAGCGTAAAAAACTATAAAGCAGGCATAAAAGTAATATTGTAAATGAGGATATTGGTTGTTGACGATTTGCACGAGGTGCTTCATCAAAAGTTTAAATCGGCCGGATTTGAACTTTTCGTTTGCGAAACCTTTGATGAGGCTGAATTTACCCGTCGATTGAAAGAATTCGACGGACTTATTATCAGAAGCAGATTTAAATTGAGCAAAAATATTTTAGAGCAATCCAATCAATTGAAGTTTATTGGCAGAGCAGGAGCAGGGCTCGAGAATATTGATGTTGAATATGCCGAAAGTATTGGAATAAAATGCTATAATTCGCCTGAGGGAAATCGCGATGCTGTGGGCGAGCATGCTCTAGGAATGCTCTTAGCCCTGCAAAATAAAATGTTATGGGCCGACAAGGAAGTTCGACAAGGCATTTGGCGAAGACGCGAAAATTGGGGCACCGAAATAATGGGTAAAACCATCGGTATTATAGGCTATGGCAATACCGGCTCTGCTTTTGCCAGAAAGCTGATGGGGCTTGATGCTAAGATTTTAGCTTACGACAAATATAAAACCGGATTCTCTAATCCATGGGTAACTGAAACATCAATAAACGAGATATTTGAGCATGCCGATATGCTCAGTTTTCATGTGCCGCTGACATCCGAAACAAAAAAAATGTTTAACCTTGATTTTATCAGCCGCATGAAAAAGCCATTTGTGTTGCTTAATACATCTCGCGGACTGGTGGTTGATACGGCAGATTTAGTAGAAGCTATGAAGCAGGGCAAAGTTTTGGGTGCCGCATTGGATGTGCTGGAGTATGAACAACATAGTTTCGAGCGTTTGTTCGAAGACGAGTTGCCAGCGGCCATGGCATGGCTTATTCAGCAAAAAAACGTTATCCTTAGTCCGCATATAGCCGGGTGGACTTACGAAAGTTATTTCAAGATAGCCGATGTGTTGGTAGAGAAAATATTGCTCGATTTTGCATAAATCGGGCCATAGGCATTAAAAAAAGCCATAAACAGTAAAGTTTACGGCTTTTTTTATTAAAATAATTGATTATTATATATGAATTACCTCACCATAGGCCGCAGCGGCGGCTTCCATAATAGCTTCGGACATGGTTGGATGCGGATGAATAGATTTAATTAATTCGTGCCCTGTAGTTTCCAGATTTCGAGCAACAACAATTTCACCAATCATTTCTGTTACGTTTCCGCCAATCATGTGAGCACCAAGCAATTCGCCATATTTTGCATCAAAGATTAACTTGATAAAACCTTCTTTGGCACCTGCAGCACTGGCTTTTCCTGATGCAGTGTAAGGGAATTTTCCAATTTTTATCTCATAACCGGCATCTTTGGCTTGTTTCTCTGTCATACCTACAGAAGAAACCTCCGGAACAGTGTATGTGCAGCCAGGAATATTATCGTAACGAATAGGATGAGGATTTAATCCTGCAATTTTTTCAACACAGGTAATGCCTTCGGCAGAAGCTACATGCGCAAGCGCAGATCCTGCAACGATATCGCCAATGGCATATACACCCGCAAGGTTCGTTCTATAAAATTCATCAACCTTTACTTTTCCTTTGTCCATCTCAATTCCAAGTTCTTCAATGCCAATATTTTCAAGGTTTGGTGTAATACCTACCGCCGAGAGAACTATTTCAGCTTCAACAACTTCTTCCCCTTTTTTTGTTTTGATGTTTACTTTGCAAATATCTGCCGAAGTGTCAACGGATTCAACAGAAGAAGATGTCATTACCTTGATTTTTCTCTTTTTAAACTCGCGTTCGAGTGTTTTGGAAACTTCTTCGTCTTCCAAGGGCACAACATTAGGTAAAAATTCAACCAAAGTAACATCAGTTCCCATGGCAGAGTAGAAATAGGCAAATTCTGTACCTATAGCTCCCGAACCAACAACTACCATCGATTTTGGTAATTTTGGCAAGCTAAGAGCTTCGCGGTATCCAATAATTTTTTTACCATCTTGCGGCAAATTCGGTAACTGTCGCGAACGGGCGCCGGTTGCCAGAATAATATGCTTAGCAGTGTATTGTGATGTTGAACCATCAGCAGCGCTAACTTCAACAGTCTGATTATTAATTAATTTTCCAAAACCAGCAATGGTTTCTACTTTATTTTTTCCGAACAAAAACTGAATACCTTTACTCATGCCTGCAGCAACATCGCGGCTTCTTTTAATTACAGCAGTAAAATCGGGTTCTACGTTTCCGGAAATGCTAATACCATAATCTGCTGCGTGTTTGGTATATTCAAATACCTGAGCACTTTTAAGTAAGGCTTTTGTAGGAATACATCCCCAATTAAGGCAGATTCCGCCAAGTTCAGCTTTTTCAATCACTGCTGTTTTCATGCCTAATTGCGAAGCTCTAATTGCAGCCACATACCCTCCGGGGCCGCTTCCGATTATTAAAACATCATAATTCATGCGCTATTCATTTTATATTTGATGCGAAATTACTTTCTTTTTCTTTTACGAACAATTAATTATTTAAAATGATTATAAATAACTTGTTAAAAAAAGATGTGAAACTATTTTTTTCTTTTGTAAAGGTCGAACTTTTTTGTTGACAAATCAATTTTTTCGTAATATGGTAAATTGAGCTCTTCATCTGTTTTTAGCCAAAGAATATAGTTATTGCTCATATTTCCCTTATCTAAACTGTGTTGAAAATAGCGATTCATGTATGTTTCTGTAGACCAGTCGTAAAAATATTTTTTTACACTGATTATAGATGCTTTTGGAATAATTTGGCCTATGAGATAAATATCATGCAATTTATCTTTGTCCCGACTAAATTCGTTTCTATTCAGATAGCTTAATACAAAAATGCTTGCAAATAAAACTGTAATTGCAGCCATGAGCCATTTTTTTATCCATAATTTTAGCGGATATTTTTGTTGCAAATTTTTAAGGCCATTTGCGCTTAAATATGCAAAGGCTAGAGCAAAATAGGGCATGGAGTGCGAAAAATAGAAATTTTTTTGTATCATCGTTAGCATCATGGGAAGGGATGCACTTAATCCAATCAGCGAAAAGAATGTAAAATGCTTAAAATTTGCAGGGGGAATATTTATTTTTCCGGTATTTTTCCGGAAAAGGAAAATGAGTATACTGCTAAGTATTATTACCGGTGCCAAATGAGATACAATTCCGATAAGTGTATTAAATCGGTTGTAAGTAGTAGGATGGTTTTCTATTCTGAGTAAAAGCCTTTTATTCAGATAAAAGCTTAAACTTTCAAAAGCCTGATCGTTTTGAAGCAAAATAGTATATATAATAATAGGTATCAGCATTAGTATGCCGGTATAAATAATCGTTTGTTTTAGGCTTATGTTTTTGTAAACCAAATAATAAATTACCACAGCGGCCATGGGAAAAATACCTGGAACACCCTTGGAAAGGCTAGCCAAAAATATAAAAATACCAGAGGTGCTAAAATATATCCACTTATTTTTAATGCTGCTAATGCCTTTGAGAATAAAGAATAGCGCAGCCAAATCAAAAATTCCCATGGTGTTTTCGTGCATATTGTTTTTAAAAGTCCACTGCACAATAGGTATCAATATCCACAGAAATACCGGAAACCAGCTTAAAGATTGCATTTCTTTATCTTTACTGCTTTGCTTGTTCCAAAATAGTACAATAAAAACCAAAGTAACGATGGCTGTAATCAGTACATAAAATCTTTCTACATATCTGCTGCTCCCCATTAGTTTAAAAAACAACGATTGTATGGCAAATACCAATGGCGGATGCTCATGAAAGCTGTGCACCTTAGCAATTTCCCATGTTTCGGAAAATTTTGGGAACCAAAAACTGCCATTGCCCAATGCAAGGTTATGCGAAACAGACGAATAAAGCACAGCGTCCATAAACATTCCGTCTTGTATCAAAAATGGCAGAATAATTCCCAAAAAAAGTGCAATGGTGATAAGCCAGTATAGTTGATTATCTTTTTGCATTCACAATGATTTTTTCACCACAAAAGTAAAACATATTTGCAGTAGTCGAAAAAAAGCGAATGAAACTTAGGTAGATTTTTTTCCAGAATAATTTTACATTTCAAAAAATCAGTTGATAATAAAATAGACAATAAACCAAATATATTTTTTAATCTGCATGATTTCTTTTTTTATTCAAATGTGGATACATTATTTTTGTCGTTATGAAAGATACTATTCATCTAAAATATTTTGATTTTAAAGAATTTACCATTTGGCAAAATAATATTGGCATGCCGTTAACCACCGATAGCGTTATTTTAGGAGCCCTGGCAAATCATTCGGGTGTGAATAGTGTTTTGGATATTGGGTCAGGCACCGGAATACTTGGTTTGATGATGGCACAGCGTTTTACTAACGCAAATATTCACGCCATAGAAATTGATGCCGATGCCGTAGATCTAGCAAAACATAATTTTTTAAAATCGAAATATGCCAATCAACTGAGTGTTTTTCATTCGAGTATTCAAGTATATGCAAGAAAGAATAAAATATCATACGATTTAATTATCTCAAATCCACCTTATTATCAAAATTATTCTTTGTCGGCCAATATAAAGAAACAAATGGCTCGTCAGAATGTAAGTTTGGATTATGCCGAACTTGCCTTTTCAATAGCAGCGCTAAGCAACGATTTTACCGTTGTTTGGATGATAATTCCGTATTATTTTAGAAATGAGTTGATTACCGAAATGATAAGAAATGGTTTTTTTCCATACCGCTTTATTTCCATAAAAAGCAGAAAAATGAATGAATATAACCGGATTGTATTAGCATTTTCGCAAATAAGCAGAGATGTTCAAAAGTATGATTTGACTATTTTTAACGAAAATAATGAGTATAGTTGCGAATTTAGGGAGTTAACCAAGTCTTTTTATACTTTTTTCTGAAAAATAATCAATTTTGTTTAAAATGCGGATTTTTGCCAGTATTTTGATATTTATTCTTTCTTATACGTCGGTGTTTTCGCAAATTGAGGAAGAATTTACTCTTCAAGTGCAAGGAGAAACCATTAGCGATATGAGCTTTAATTCTTACGAAAATTTATTAGCAGTGGGCACTTCGGAAAACCATATTGTGGTTTTTAAGCTTCAATCAAAAATTAAAGTGGCCGATTTATATGGAAATGGCCGGATTATCAGGATAAAATTTAATCCCGACGGAAATTTATTGGCCGCAGCAGATTCTGGCAGTATCAGAATCTGGAAAACCAAAGATTGGGAATTAGAATCGCAATTAGTATTAAATCAGCAGATTACTGATTTTGATTTTTACGATAATCAGCATATCATATTTGCATCTACTTTAAAAGGCCAAATAATTCAGCTAGATTGGCATACAAATACGAGCAAAACTATTTTAGTCGACGATAAACCATTAACAGCTATACATTTGGTATCAATGTTTAATTATGTGGCAACCGCAAATCAGGCAGGTGATTTATTTTTGTACGAAATTAAGAAGAATAAAGTGGAGCAGTATTTTTACTCCGATAATCAAGCCATACAGTACATTTTCTCAGAGCCATCAAACAATTTTATTTATTTTGTTTCCACAACCGGAAAGACTAATGTAATAGTGAAATCAAATATGGAATATAATAACTATATGAAATTGGGATACAGCCCTTTTGTTATAGCTTCGACCACAGAAACCGGCATTTTCATAACGGCAAGTAATCAATCGCTGATGTTTTACAATGCTTATAACAAGCAGAATTTTTTTACCTATAAATTAAGCATAAATGAGCCAATTGCTTCAATTGCTATATGTTCTTATTTACAACTTATTGCTTTGGGTTTTGGAAACGGACGAATTGGCATTTTAAGTTATCAGTTTGAGTAAAAGTAATTAATTAGCAGGGCAGAAAGTACATTCGAAAAATATCTAAGCTTGTAAAATCATTTGATATTTAATCAACAGCTTTTTGATCCCTTAAAAAGTGAAAAGAAAAATGCAACAATGAGAATGTATTGATTATTAGTACTTAGATGTGGCTTGTAAAAGCAAAACCAGAAATTATCCACATGTTATCCACATAAAACAGCAAAGTTATCAACATTGATTCATAAAAAAATTAAAACAAATAAAAGAAAAATTCTACATTTGTTTCCGAAAATGCTAAAATATTGTATTTTCGTAACGATTATAAAATCAAATAAATATAAATATGTCGAGAGTAATTGCTATTGCTAATCAAAAAGGTGGTGTAGGAAAAACCACCACGGCAATTAATTTAGCAGCCAGTTTGGCTGTATTGGAGAAAAAAGTATTGCTAATAGATGCTGATCCTCAGGCAAATGCTACATCAGGTTTGGGCTTTGATTTGCGAAAAATTGAGAATAGCATTTATGAATGTTTAATAGATAACGAAGATCCAAAAAATGTTTTGTTGCAAAGCGAAACCGAAAATTTGGATTTAATTCCGGCGCACATCGATTTGGTAGGTGCTGAAATAGAAATGCTCAATATGCCAAATCGTGAGCATATTCTAAAAAATACCATCGATAAAATAAAAGATAATTACGATTATGTATTGATAGATTGCTCTCCTTCTTTGGGATTGCTTACTTTAAATTCTCTAACCGCTGCCGATTCTGTAATGATACCGGTTCAGTGTGAGTATTTTGCCTTAGAAGGATTGGGAAAATTACTCAACACCATAAAAATGATTCAAAATAAACTGAATACCGATTTAGAAATAGAAGGCTTTTTGCTAACCATGTACGATGCCCGTTTAAGGCTATCTAATCAGGTGGTAGAAGAAGTTCAGCATCATTTTGATAAAATGGTTTTTGAAACTATCATACAAAGAAATATAAAGCTGAGCGAAGCTCCAAGCTTTGGAAAACCTGTAGTTATGTACGATGCAACATCCAAGGGGGCAATCAATTATCTAAATTTGGCCAAAGAAATGTTGGCAAGGATTGATGCAAAAAATAAAGAATTAGAAGAATCGAAAAAATAGTATAGAAATTGTGGATAATATGACCAAGAAGAGAGCTGGATTGGGCAGAGGTTTAGGGGCATTGATAGAAAGTTCGGACTATGACAACAGGCGCGAAGTTTCGGAAGCAAAAGGTTCCGATAAATTTGAAGAAATAGAACTCGAAGATATTGAGGCCAATCCATATCAACCCAGAACTGAATTTGATCAGGATGCCCTCGAAGAATTATCTCAATCAATAAAAGAATTAGGGATAATTCAGCCACTTACTGTACGTCGTCTCGAGAATGGTAAATTTCAGTTAATTGCCGGTGAAAGACGATATAAAGCGTCCAAAATGGCCGGATTAAAAACTGTGCCGGCATTTGTTCGGGAAGTTGAAGATAAACAAATGCTAGAATTGGCGCTTGTAGAAAATATTCAGCGACAGGATTTGAACGCTATAGAGGTAGCAATAAGTTATCAACGTTTAATAGAAGAATGTAATCTTACCCAAGAAGCTATGAGCGAAAGGGTTGGAAAAAAAAGAGCCACCGTTACCAATTATCTTCGATTACTAAAATTGCCTGCCGAAATACAGGTTGGTATTCGCGATAAACTTATTAGCATGGGACATGCAAAGGCATTACTTTCTCTTAACAACGAAAAGGAGATAAAAACGCTCTTCTTTAAAACAGTCGAAGAAGATTTGTCGGTACGCCGGCTAGAAGAGATTGTGCGGCAGACAATGGAACCCAAGAAAGAAGAGGAAAAAGAAAAGATAAAAAACGAACAACCTGAAAAAGTGCAGCAGTACAGAGGCATTCTTTCAACTACTTTAAATTCAAAAGTAGATGTAAAAATTTCGCCCGATGGCAAAGGAAAATTGATTATTCCGTTTATTTCTGAAGAAGATTTTGAACGAATAGTGAATATTATTGCTCAAGCTAAATAAAAGTAGAGGATAGAATTGAAATGCAAAAGTTTTTTATTTTCGTATTTGCTGCCGTTTTGTTGATGACAGTAAAATATTCGCAAGCACAGCAAAATACCGCCGATACAATACCTGTAAATGAAGTGTCTTTTAAAAAGAAAAACCCAAAATTAGCCGGTTCTTTATCTGCATTGGTGCCTGGTGCCGGCCAGTTCTATAACGAATCGTATTTTAAAATACCAATCATTTACGGAAGTTTTACAAGCTTGCTCTTTTTTGCCAAGCAGAACAACGATTTATATCAGGAATTTTTACTACGCTATTCGGCCTATGGCTTACCAGGGCCTACATATTTTTATACCAAAAATATTCCGCAAGCCACGCTCGAACGCTATAAAGAGTATTACCGACGAAACAGAGATTTGCTCTATATTGGAGTCGGCTTTACTTATTTACTGAATATTCTTGATGCTGTGGTGGACGCTCATTTAAGTTATTTTGATATTGGAGATGCCAATCAGTTTGCATTGAAAATTCAGCCTGATATTTATACAAATAAATTTAATGCCAAACCGGTTTATGGTCTGTCATTTGCAATAAACTTGAAATAAAACAAAAAAGATAAATGATGAAAAGGATTTATGCTATTAGCCTGATTATATTGGCGTCTATGAGCTTCGGATATGCACAGATACCCGACTCAAGCATAGTGGTGCAGCAGGAAACGGAATTTATTGAACAAAACATCGACAGCCTTATGACGCTATGGCTTGTGCAAAAGGCCGTGGAATTAAATAAATACGAAACCCGTTCTAAGGATTCGGTGATTACCAATTTGCCCGATTCGGTTTATATTGCTCGTCTTAATCAGTTGAACAGCTTAATTCCGATGACCTATAATACTTATGTAAAGAATTTTATTACCATGTATGGTCGCCGAAAATCACAACTGGAATTAATGTTGGGATTATCTACTTACTATTTTCCTATGTTTGAAGAAATTCTGGATGCAAAACAAATGCCCCTGGAATTAAAATATCTTCCGGTAATAGAGTCTGCCCTAAATCCCAGAGCAGTTTCCAGAGTTGGAGCCACTGGATTATGGCAATTTATGTACGGAACCGGAAGAATGTATAATCTGCAAATAAATTCATACATCGATGAACGCAGAAGTCCATATAAATCGAGTATGGCAGCAGCTCAGTATTTATCAGATTTACATGCTATTTATAAAGATTGGATTTTGGTTATTGCCGCCTATAATTGCGGCCCCGGAAATGTGAATAAAGCAATAAGACGTGCCGGCGGAAAACGCGATTACTGGGATATTTACTTTTATTTACCACGCGAAACCAGAGGCTACGTTCCTGCTTTTATTGCTGCGGCCTATTTTATGAATTTTGCCCCAGAGCATAATCTAAAACCAGCAAAAATTGAGATGCCGATACTTGTTGACACCATCATCCTTAAAGAAAAAGTGCATTTTGAACAAATTGCACAGGTATTAAATGTGTCTACCCAAATGCTTAGAGACCTGAATCCAGAATACCGTCAGGATATTGTTCCTGGATCGGCCAGCGGTATGCCACTTACTTTACCTCAGGATGTTGCTTTTGCATTTATCGATCATCAGGATAGTATTTTAGCTTACAAGGACAGTATATATCTTAATCCTAAAATTGTTTTCGAAGAAGCGCCAAAATATTCCGCAAGTAGTTATTCTGGTGGAAGTAGTTCTTACAACTATTCTTATAGTCCGCCAGATATAGCCGGTAAGAAGAAGGTTTATTATACTGTAAAATCTGGCGATGCCATAAGCCTAATTGCCAATTGGTACGATGTAAATGTGAATGACATAAAGTACTGGAATAATCTGCAAAGCAGTAGAATCTCAGTAGGGCAGAAACTTACAATTTTTGTTCCGGCCGATAAAGAATCATATTATTCGAGCATTAATACCCAAAAACCCGAACAAAAAAGTACGTCCTTGGCTAGTGCAGCTCCACAAAAGCAGGAGGCTCAAGACCCGAATTTTGTATATTATACTATTCGAAAAGGCGATAATATATGGGATATTGCCCGCCAGTTTCCTGGAGTTTCTGATGCCGATATAATGAGATTAAATGGCCTTACGAGTTCAAGTGTCCAAAAACTTCAACCGGGAGATATGCTAAAAATTAAAAGAAAATAATTTATGAGTCTAGTCTAAAAACCCTGCCAGCGTTGATTTTTATAAAATGCT
>DYOH01000113.1 GCA_020720625.1 Acetofilamentum sp.
TTTTAATGGCCTAAATTCAATCAACATAAAATTAAATCGCTCAATTTAGGTATAACTCAATTATTCAGGAATGCGTGGAATATGCTATCATATCACTACCTTTTACAGTAAACAGAATGTCGATTTCTAACGAAACGCAAAGAGCACTGAATATTGCCAAAGGAAAACTTGCAGAAGCCCTTTTCCGAAAATTTTGTGCAAAAAACAATATTCCGGCAAACTTCGATATTTGCTCAACCCCTTTCTGGACAGTCGACAATAGAGATTTTGTATTGCATAATAAAGAATGGGACATCAAGAACAATTATATTTATTATCCGAAAGACATATTTAACTTTAATTTTGTTGATTTGCCCGCACTTGTTCCTAATAGATTTGAAGGCGACCAGTGGTCCAAAAGAACCCAAAATCTTATTGCAGAATCAAAGGGTGTATGTTTCTTATTTACTTATCTAAAAAATGCTGACTTGATAAATGGGAAAAGAAGCACCGATTTTTTAGAGATTAAGCTAAGTGAATTCCAACAAACCTTTCTTCGCTCATTATATCAACAATACAAAGGTAAACCGCAAGTTAATGAACCATATACCAGCCAATGGTTTTGGGAGAAAATGGAAGCCAATGGTAATAATCAGTATTTTGTTCTACATACCCGCCCCGAATTGATAATAACCGGATATGCCGATGATCATCATTGGAAATTGTTTGAAAATACCGGAGTACTTGATCGAAACAATCATTTACAAAATGCGGTTAAACTCAAATGGTATACAAAATCGCCCAAAGGATCGTGTAATTTTCTAAACGGCACTCTTTGGACAACGATTACAAATGCCACAACTCCCGTTGCAAGTATCCCCGCTTTTCTTTCACTTTTTCCAAAACTTAAAGCTGAGATTAAAGCAGCTAGAATAAAAAAATAATATTGTATTCCACAAACTAAAATATTAATAAGGCTTCTGAAAATTAAGACAGTACTGATGAAAAGTATTGCTTACCCATGTATTGCCGTAGCCATAAGGAGCAATAGAAATATCATCCTGACACCAAAAAACTTCGGGTAGCAGAATTAATTTTTCTTGTAGAATAGCAGATAAGTCCCAGGCTAAAGGATAGTTCTTACCTTTCTTTTTGATGTTTTTTACCACTATTGTTAAATAACTGCCGGGCTTCATCAGCTTAATTATATTAAAATAAATGGCCGACAATTCTTCGAGAAACCGATTATAATCAGAAACGTTGCCAAGGTCTTTTTCATCTTCAGAATAATTTGTTTGCAAACCCAATTTTATCCTTTTTGCCTGATTTTCTGCACCTTTCATATTCAGCATATCCCAATAAGGAGGAGATGTGAGCATATAATGTATTTCCGGAAAATCGCCATTGGTGATCATACGTGCATCTTTATTCAATATTTTAAACATTTGTCTATTTTCAAGTGCAAATAAATCTTTTTGAGACGGATTAATATACTGATTACATCTATTATTGGCTATTCCAGCAAAAAAATCGCTTAATTCTGTTCCGTAGCCATTGCGTTTTAGTTTCATGGCTCCTATCTGAGTACTTCCGGTGCCCGACATCGGATCAAAAACATTATCGTTTTCACGGGTAAATTCATTGATAAACATTTCTACCAATTCCTCCGGATATTTTGCCGGATGCAGTATCTCATCTTTTTTTCGAGGCTGAGGTTTTAATATAAACCAAAATGGTATATGATTTTCAAATATTATCGAAGATGCTGATTGTGAATTACTTTTAAAAAAATCTATTTCAGATGAGGTATATTCGCCGCAAGAGTTTTCGTCTTTTCTAAAATATAGACAATAAAAAACATCTTTCTTAGGCACAAACGATGATGATGCTATATTCTCGGAAACTTCTCTCAAACAAGCAATCTTTTCATCTTTTATAGTGAGAATAGATGATATTTCCTTTGCAAGATCCCATGCCAACGGATAGTAATGTGAATCGCTTTGTATATTTTTTATAAAAATACTGATAAATCGCCTGTGCTCAAGTTTTTGATAGATAGATAGTACTTTACTTATAACACCTTGTTTTACTTTCCGATAATCATCTATATTGGTTTCATTTGTAATAATTTCTCTTAAATCAATTATGGCATACTGAATTCTTTCAAAATCTTGCTTATTTGATAATGCATATTTTATATTGTTTTCTTTGCAAATCTGCTGTACCAATTCGTTTGAATTTCCGTCATATAAAACAATTGAATTGTCTTCTTCTGCTTTCGAAAAAAAACGGATATTCTCCGTTAAAAATTTTTGTTCTGTATCGTAATAAAACCAGGATTTCTGAAATGGCAACCATTCTTTTGATGTTAGTCGATTAAATTTGTTTTTCATTTCTACTATAAATCAATTATTTAATACAAAGATATACAAAAATACCGGATTCATCAACATACATAACAATGCCTAATAGAACTAAGTCAATTAGGGTAGAATTTTGAAATCAAAAAAATACTTATGAAAATAATAAACAATCTTCGAATCACTGCCCGAAATAAATATTCAATTCCAAAAAAAAATTATCTTTAGACCTGAAAATTCGAATTAAACCCATTACAACATGAAATTAAAAACAGCCGGATTTATTCTAAGCCTGATAATCGTTTCGGGCAATATTTTTGCACAAAATAAAGTAAATATCTATAATCCAGAGGCCAATGCCCGCGCCGATATTGAAAAGGCTGTAAGCCTGGCAGCAGAAAACAACAAACATGTGCTTATACAAATTGGCGGCAATTGGTGCTCTTGGTGTGTATTGCTTCACAATTTTATGCATAACGACGCAAAGCTTGATTCTTTGCTCAAAGCCGATTATGTATTTGTTACGCTAAACTACAGCAAAGAAAACAAAAACGAGGAAATTCTCGAAGAACTTGGGTTTCCTCATCGATTTGGATTTCCGGTGCTTGTTATCCTAAATGCTCAAGGCCAGCGTATTCATACCCAAAATACGGTTTACCTTGAAGAAGGAAATGCCTACAACCAGAAAAAAGTGTACGGCTTTTTAATGGATTGGCGACCGAACGCCATAAATAAATCCTCGTATACAAAATAATGGTATTCCGATTGGAATTTTGATGCTATATTTGTTGGGAATAATGCAAATACTATAACCATGAAAATACTCATACCTGTAGACCCCGAAATACCTGTTCCTCCGATTCATTATGGCGGCATAGAACGACTGGTAGACGGTTTGGCCGCCGAATATACGCGTATGGGACACGAAGTATTTTTACTGGCGCATAAAGATTCGACACAGCAAGATGTAAAACAACGTTTTGCCTGGAAAAATCAAGCTTCGAGAGGGTTTCGCAATACTTTACAAAATGCCTTTACGCTTCTACAGGTTTACCGCAAAGTAAAACCAGATGTTATTCATAGCTTTGCCCGACTAATGTATCTCTACCCAACCATGTTTAGCTCACGCGTACCATTTCTAATGACCTACGAACGCTTTATCAGCCCAAAATCTACGGCTTTGGCAAGTATACTTGGCGGCAGGCGCATGCATTTTACTGCTGCTGCCGACCACATGCTTAATCATTTGCACAGTTTTAAGCATAAATTTACGCCTATCTATAATTTTACACTAAGCAATTATTTCATCCCCAGCGATGCCGTACCTAAAGAACACATTGTGTTTTTAGGCCGTATAGAAGATATTAAAGGCACTAAAGAGTGCATAGATGTTGCTTTGGCTACAAATAATAAACTCATTATTGCCGGAAATATTCAGCCCGGACATGAGCAATATTTCGAGCAGCATATCAAACCTCATCTGCAAAACCCGCTCATAGAATATGTAGGACCGGTGAACGATGAACAAAAGCTATTCTATCTGCAAAGAGCAAAGGCATTTTTGTTCCCAATAAAGTGGGAAGAGCCTTTTGGCATTGTTATGGCAGAAGCAATGGCATGCGGAACTCCGGTAATTGGCTTTAATAGAGGCTCGGTGCCCGAAGTAGTAAAACACGGCCAAACGGGTTTTGTTGTTGAAAATGTTGATGAAATGATTGCTGCATTTGCTCTGATTGAAAATATCGACCGTAAAACGGTTCGACTTGATTGCGAGAATAGATTTTCTCTGGAAAAAATTGCTGCACAATACCTTGATTTATTAAAAAAACTCATCGGATGAGTATACTTTCACTTTCATCCGATGAGATTATAATAGCTTTGTCTAAGGTTTCATTTTTGAAATCTGTTGGTTGATTATGCCAGTCCATTTTTCTAAAAATTGATGTTCGCCCGATAACTGTAGTTTTCCATTTTCGATATCAAAAAAATTCCAGAATATGGGCGCTTGCTGTGCGCTCAACGACAATAACTGTAAATCAACTCTCTCCGTTACTTTAGGGCCCGAATCCAACACTCTTGCCGTTTCTTTTATAGTTGACTTTTTTACGGAACTTAAAGATATATACTGAAAAGAATCTTTTTTCAAATCGGCATAAAATAGCATACTTTTCTCTTTATCAATACCCAAAAGATAATCATTCAAATTTTCGACTTCCACCAGCTGAGAATGCTGCTCTTCGGCAAATTTACGTAAGTGGTTTATTTTGGCCTCTTTCTTTTTTGTGCTGCGATAATTTAAAAAAACAATAAAAAAACCGGGCACCGCAATCATCAGTGCCATATATATTAGCGATGTAATATTCATATACTTAAAATTTATTATTCAGTTTAATGGATTCTTTCTATAAAACATATCTCTTCATACCTAGCTAATTAATTGCAGGTTGATGTATTTAAATGCATAAAAAAATTAGCGTAGAATTAATAGAAATCGTGAAAAGGAAACATCATTTTTCGTGTTGTAAAAAAGCTAAGCAGAAAAAAAATTGTACTTTGATAATCAGGAGAAATATAATGATGGGCACTTTTATTTCGCATGCTAATAAAAACGGGGAGTTGATTTCCGGATTTTATTTGCTTTGAAAATAAGTTAAGTATAATATTGATTATCGGTTCCGAATTAGAATATCCCGACTCTTGTGTGCCTATTTCAAAATAAAATATTCTTGCGTGTTGCAAATTACTTGAATTTTCAGCAATAGGCTTTTCTTTCACATGGCTATTAAGCTCAGGAATAATAGTCCCAAACAAAATAAAGAGAATAATAAGCACTTTTTTTGCATTCAATGGCATGCGGCAAAGGTATAAAAGTATTTTCCGAGTTCTATCTTTTAAACCCACTATTTTTTTATTTTGACCATGCATCATCCAATATTTTTTGTAAATTGCCTGGAGTAAAAAAAAACGAATAAAATATAAGCAATGAATCTATTACCATTCGAAAAAATTATTTACCAAAGTAAGCTTACCCAAACAGAAATTACTCAGCGCTTGCAGCAGGAAACTGTGCCTTTGCAATATATAAGGATAAGCTTTTTCAAAAAACCATCGGGCAAAAAATTCGAAGGCAAAGTGCTGGAAAACTCTTTTAATATTCAAAGAATAATATATTACCGCAACTCATTTTTGCCTGTAATACGCGGTAAGGTAGAAGAAGAACCTTCCGGCAGCATTATAAGGCTAGAAATGCAACTGAATACCTTTGTAAAGGTATTTCTCATTTTTTTTCTAGCCATTGCTTCAACAGGATTCTTCTCCGCAAAAAGCTTTTCTCCCGCAAATGAAATTTCTTCACCTGTTATGCTCTTAAGCTTTTCAATGATTCTGCTTTTTTACATGATCATAATTTTGACATTTCATTACGAAGTAAAAAAAGCAAAAAAAAATCTGGAGGTATTGCTGGATCTCGAAATCTCTAACAGGTTTTAATGGGCTGCCTGTTAAATTTTCGTTCAACATGGCACTTGTCAATAGGCAAAACAATAGGTCAAAACTGTAAAAGCCTACCTAACAAACAATAATCATCCTACATGTTATACAGCAATAAACTGTATGATATTTATCAGACAAATAGAAATTATTGAAACCTAATTTTGAATATATGACCAAAATAATCGAAATCTTTAATCTATTTTATGTTCTACCAAATTATTATCAATTTATCACCCTTTAAATTAATCAAATGAATTGGAAATTTTTATTGAAATTTGCTGCTGTGATTGCAGTATTTCTAAGTGGATTGCCACTAAAAGCGCAAAACGAATTAGCTCCCGGACTCGATATTATTGGCTACGGATATAATATATTCGGTAAATTTGCCGATAACGAGAGTAAAATGCCCTACCAATTATTCGACTTGGGCACCGACAGAGTTGTACCTATTGGAGCAAAACGCTACGATGTGCCTCAAAATGTAATATTGGAAAATATTGGTAAAAAACAAAAAACCGAAATTTCTGGTAGCAACCAGCGCGAATATGCCAAAAGCTTTGGAATGTAGGTAGGCTTGGAAGTAGATGCCATGCTTTTTGGCGCTTCCGTAAGCTCGGCATTCGATAAATCATGGGGCGGTAAGGAACATTTAATATCAAAATGGCATCTACAAATAAATACCTCGATTTATCGGGCAACGATCAGGTGAGCAATAAAAACGGTGCCAATGCGCAACTTTGGGATATGGATGGTGGAAAAGACCGTTTGCTCAAGTTTTTGCCTAAAGAAGACCCGCGCTACTACAATATTCAGTTTCAGAATGGTGGCAGAATGCTTGATGTAGGTGGCTACTGGAAACTTACCGATATGAGTATTCCCTATCAAGGATTATATCGTGCAGGAAAAAGCGATAAAAAGCTTAAAAAGGATAAGGGGGCAAATGTGCAAGCTTGGGAAAACAACGGTAAAGACAACCAATTATGGCGCATTGTTCCTATCGGCAACAATAACTATGCTATTATAAACAAGCACAGCGGATAAGCCCTTGATGTTACAGGCTTTGAATTGAACAAAAACGGAGCTAATTTGCGGCAATGGAACTTTGAACCTTCGCACCAATCTCAGCAATGGAAAAATATTAATACTGCTACTAAATTGGAATTAGGCCAATAATAAGGTTTCTTATTTCACCAGCATCCAGTTATATTGGCAAAAGTATATCCGGATGTTTTTTTATGAGCAATATTCACTTTGCATACAGAAATTGAAGTTACAGTAATGTTCTTGCGGAAATTGTGTTTCAGGCCTGGTCTTTAATAATTCGCATAAGTTTCGATGGGAAAACGAAATTGTTGAGTTCAGGATTGTCGGTATGCATTATTTCGTCTTTGGTTCCTTCCCACCATTTCTGACCGTTATACAAAAATATTATATTATCGCCAATTTCCATCACCGAGTTCATATCGTGAGTAATTACCACAGTGGTCATATTCAGCTCATAGCTAATTTCCTGAATAAGATTATCAATAAGGATAGATGTGCTTGGATCGAGACCTGAGTTGGGCTCGTCGCAAAACAAATATTGCGGGTGCAACACAATGGCGCGTGCTATGGCCACACGTTTTTGCATACCACCACTAATCTCTGCCGGGAATTTATGATTAGCATTCATTATGTTTACCCTATTTAGAAAAAAATTGGCTCTCTCCCTTTTCTCTTCTGTGCTCAAATCGGTAAACATATTTAAAGGAAATATCACATTCTCCTCCACTGTCATGCTATCGAACAAAGCTCCCCCTTGAAAAAGCATGCCAATCTCCTTACGTAAGAGTTTCCGCTCTTTGAAACGCATTTTGGTAAAATCGCGCCCATCGTAAAGTATATGTCCGCTATCTACTTCGTGCAAGCCAACCAATGATTTCAGAAATACAGTTTTTCCGCTACCACTCTGCCCTATTATCAGATTTGTTCTTCCCTGCTCCAGTTTTACCGAAATATCATTAAGTATCGACCTTCCATCAAAGGACTTATGCAAATTTTTTACCTCTATCATGTAAGTAATATTTGCGTAATAATCATATTAAACAGTAATATCAGTATACTGCTATAAACAACTGCTGCTGTGCTATTTTTGCCAACTTCGAGCGAGCCCCCTTCAACATAATATCCATAATATGCGGGTACCGAGGTAATGATAAAAGCAAAAACTATCGTTTTAACGATGGCATAGGTAATGTAAAATGTGTTAAGCGCATAGTGCAGACCATAAAAATAATCGGCTACCGTTAATTTTGTAATCGTAAATACAGATAAATAACCCCCAAAAATTCCCACAAACATACTCACAATGGTGAGCAAGGGGTTGATAATCAGGGTGGCAATAATTTTAGGAAAAATAAGATAGGCCGCTGAGTTAATGCCCATAATTTCAAGTGCGTCTATTTGCTCGGTAACCCTCATTGCTCCAATCTCCGATGCAATATTACTGCCTACTTTTCCGGCCAAAATCAAGCCAACAATTGTAGACGAAAATTCGAGCAGCATAGAGTCGCGGGTTGTAAGACCAATGAGATATAAGGGAATTAAGGGATTTTCGAAATTATAAGCAGTTTGCATCGTGATTACGGCTCCCAAAAAAAAGGAAATGATAATAACTATACCCAAAGAATTTATGCCCAGCTTATCCATTTCAATCACAATCTGCCGCAAATAAATACTCTGCTTTTCTGGTTTTTGAAATACTCTGAGCATTAATTGCACATACCGTCCGATATGATATAATAATTTCATTTGCTTAATTATGAAACAAAAATACTAAAATAAATAGATTTTTTAAACAATTCTAAAAAGAAGAATTTTAACCAAATATGGATTCAAAAAGAAACGGGTCTTCCATATATGGCAAATAGAATATAGTAGGAAAGATTTTCGACTAATTCAACAATTCAATAAATAAACAAATAAACATACAAAGCAGCTCTTCATGCTGCCTCATCCGATTTTTTGTGTGGGTGAGAAAACTCGTGTGTTAAAGAATTATAATCGCTCAACAAATCGCGTAGAATTTTCTCTGTTTCGTTTGGATAATCAACTATAATGCTTTGCTCTGTTTTTAGCCAATTTTCTACCACAGATACAAATCGCTCATGCAAAACCGGAATTACAGGCACACCCATCTCTTTAAGTGCGCCGGCATTGCATTGCTGCTCGTACTGCCCTTTCATGGGAATTACCAGAAGTTTTTTCTTCCAGAACAATGCTTCTGCCGGAGTTTCAAAACCTGCACCACAAAGCACACCCTCGCTATCGGCCATACTTTGAATAAACATATCGTTGCTAACAGGTTGAATTTCCATATTTCCAATTTTATAGGCTTCTTTGGAATGTTTTGAGAAAATTTGCCATTTCGTTTGCGGAAAATTAACCAAAAAATCAATTAATCGCTCATCGCTGTAGGCTGGCAAATATACTGTGTAATGTCCTTTATTTCTAGTTTTTAGGTTTCTTATCTCAGAGCGGATTACCGGTGTAAAGATATGATTGTCGTAGCGACGGAAATGAAAACCAAAACTTTTTTCCGATGGAGCATATTTTTTTAAAATAAATTTGCCAAGTATATCGGATTTTAATGCTTCGGGTGCATGCTCATTTAAAACTGCACTTTGATGACTTAAAGAAATTAATGGAATATTTTTGCGTTTGGCTGCCCACGCTGAAACTGGTTCAAAATCGTTGATAATTAAATCATAATCTCCTACCGGAAGGCTATTAATCTCTTTTCGCAACTGATTTAATCGTGCTTTTTTTATGGTTTCAAATATATTGATACCCCCATTTTTACCAAAAATAAAACTTAAGCCATGCAAACTATATTTTATCGGGTACGGAAAATCAATATCCGATTGAATACCGCTCAATAAAACATCCACATCGGCTAAACGGGCCAGCACTGGCACAATTTCGCGGGCGCGGCTTACATGGCCGTTGCCTGTTCCCTGTATAGCATAAAGTACTTTCATTAGTCAAATAATAATGTGTGTTGATTCCGATAAATGTCTGCTGCCAAAATACAGCTTCAATATTGACTTATTATTACCACTTGTTTAACAATTAGTTAATAATATAAAAAATAGAGATTGCTCCAAATCGAACAATCTCTATTAATAAACTTTAAAAATACGATTATTTACTGAGTTTTTCGGCCATTTTTAGGGCATTGTATACATTTACTATTCCACCCGATACACTTAGTTCTCCAAATTTCTTTTTGATATTCTCTGTGCCCGGTACATTCACTTTTAGCTTTTTCTGATTATTTACCGATTGCATCAAAATATCCTTAACCTGTGTAGCTGAAAAGTTTGGATAATAAGACCAAAGCAAGGCTGCTACACCCGAACATACCGGTGCTGCCATACTTGTGCCGCTGTTTAATTGGTATTCGCCATTGATAACTGTTGAATATACCTGATGTCCGGGAGCAAAAATATCTACTTCCTTCTGTCCATAATTAGAGAAAGAAGCCGGCAAATCGGCATCTTTTTCCATCGAGCTGGCGCCCACGCTCAGCCAATTAACTGCTCTGCCGCCACCAAGATAATTTGGAGATGGATAGTTCTCTTCTACATCGAGGTTGTTGTTGTCGTTTCCGGCTGCATGAATCATAAGCACACCTAGTGAATCGGCATATCTAACGGCCTCATCTACTAAATATTTTTCTGGCGAATAAGATTTTCCAAAACTCATATTTATAATTTTTGCGCCATTATCGGCAGCATAGCGAATGGCCAATGCAACATCCTTATCGCGCTCATCGCCATCAGGAACGGCACGAATAATCATCAGTTTTACATGCGAAGCTACGCCATTCATGCCAATACCGTTATTTCTTAATGCTCCTACTAATCCGGCTACATGTGTGCCATGGCTTGCTCCCTGGCCCCCCACATTGCTGCTGCCATATACCATTCCATCAAATCTTGTTGGATTGTCGCCGATAATGCTCTCCCGCGGATTAAATTCGGTATTAATCCCAAATTCGAGTGCTTTGGAAAAATGATCGAGTGCTTCTTCAATCGCTTCTGGTGTTATCGCATTTGCAAGTAAATAGTTCTGAAATGCTATGGCCTGCTTAATATCAGGATCTTCAGATTTTAGATTGGCGATTACATCGGCGGTTAGTGTATCCAAAGAAAACACTTTTTTGAGTACTTCTGTAGAAACACCATAAAAATCTTTGATGTCTTTTACATTGTTGTATTGCTTTAAATTATCTTCTTTCTGTTTTTCGTATTCCACTTTTATTTTTTCGAACTGAGCATATTCCGATTTATCAGCTTCGCTAAGATTAGCCATATTTACATTCTGAAATTTTTCAGAATACTTTTTGTATAATCTTGTTAATTCCGATGTTTCTCTGGTGATGTGTTCACCATTTGCATTTCCCAAAAAGCTCCATCCGTGAATATCGTCGATATATCCGTTGCCATCGTCGTCGATTCCGTTTCCAGCAATTTCTTTTTCATTTACCCATATATTTTCGGCTAAATCGGGGTGCTCAATTTCTGTACCCGAATCTATTATTGCCACAATAATGGGTTTGGGTGTTTTTCCGGTTAATAGTTCGGCATAAGCTTTATTGGCGCTAACGCCCATCACTTTATTTTCTTTTAAATCCTGATTATGCCAATCCTGTTCTTTCGTAAGTTGCTGTGCTTGTACCGACAAGATAGCCACAACAAGCAGTGTTAGTGTGAGAAGTTTCCTATACATTATTTATAAAATTTAAAAAAATAGATGGCCAAATGTAGTAAAAGCTATTGAAAAATAAATTGATTCTGACAGTATTTTTGTTGTTGTTCCATTATTTAGATTTTTTTTTGCTAAACTAAAGCATAAACAGATATCCGTTGTAAAGCGAATAAATTACATACACAGAAGCCAAATTTTTCTACGAGCTAAACGCTTGATAAACTAACGAAAATTTTGCCTTTTCAAAAGCTTTCGCACTGCGATGCACCTAAGAAAGGCAAAATTCATGATTATTGAGTTCAGTCTAAAAAGATTGAAAAAATGATTATACCCCTGACAGCGTTTTCTTAATTGACTTATAAACTGTTTTGTACAGTTACAGCATTTAATAAAAATCAACGCTGGCAGGGTTTTTAGACTAGACT
>DYOH01000114.1 GCA_020720625.1 Acetofilamentum sp.
CGTAAAAATCAGTGTCAGTCAGTTTTTTAAAGTTTAATTTCAGTTTTTTTTGTCAGTGATGAGGCAATTAATCCCCACTTTTTATTAGCTCTAACGAAAAATGGTAGGCGGCGTTGCTTTTTTTTGTGGGGTTTCAAGGCACAAATGTTCGGTTTCGGACAAATGTTCCTTTCTTGCACAATGTTTCAAATTTGCACAAATGCCCACAAAAAAAAGCAATGAACGCTCTACCATATGTTAGCGGTATTTTTTTTTCATTATCATCTAAATACGTGTAAAAATCCATTTTTTGTTTCAATTTTTTCTTTGTTTTGGTATTGTATCACGTAGTAATAAACACCCGGACTGCAATATTCTCCGCTTACTCGTCCGTCCCAACTGTATTTGATGTCATGTGTTTCAAATACTGTTATTCCCCAACGATTGAAAATTGTTATTTTATAATTTTCGGGCGGAAAATTGCAGCCAATCGTAAAATAATCGTTTTTTTCGTCTTCATTGGGCGTAAATACGTTTGGAATATCCAATATTATTTCAAAATCGTTTTCTATTATCAAAATTTCAATTTCCGAGATTTCGCCTTTACAATTTAATTCGGTTTGTTCGTAAACCGATATTGTTTGCTCACCTACCGTATGCCATTGCACGACAATACTATCTGATTGTGTTGGGTTTTCCGATAAAATCTCGCCTTGCGAAATATCCCAATGCAACCATGATGTGTTTTGTTGGTTTTGAACTTTATAAGTCTTTGTCTGTCCGACAAATACCGTATCGGCAACTTGCGAAAAAGAACTTGTAAACCAACTTATTAGAAATAATATATAAACCGCTTTTCTCAATCGTGCTGAATTTGTAAATTATTTAACGGTGTGCCGATTACGGCATTTATTTGTCCGCTTAAAGTGTTGTTACTGCAATGTTTATCGGAAATCTGAACCAAAACATAATTTCCTGCTGTTCCACCTACTGAATATGGATTTTGTGTTATTCCGCTTTGGTTTACGGTGTTTCCGTTCAAAGTATATTGCACGCTGTAAGGTGGATAACCTGTAAAATTAATTTTCAGGGTTTCTCCGTAACAAAGTGTGGCGTTGTCAAACTCGGCTGTGGGCGGTGCTACTCTTATGACGGTAAGTTTTGCGGTATCGCCTTTGCACCCTGCGGCGTTGGTTTCTACAACCCAAAGCGTGTCGCTACCTGCGGTGTTTGTCCACGAAACACGAATGCTGTCAGTAGATTGTCCGAATGTCAGCGTTCCGCTGCTGCCTTTTATGCCCCACGTGAATGTAGAATTTGCTGTCGCACTCGGTATTTTATAGTAAACATTACTGCCGGAACAAACCGTATCAGGGTTTGCGGTGCTTTGTGCTGTGGAACGGATTGAAAACAAAAGCATTAGAATGCTTGTTATAATAAGAAATCGTTTCATATCTATAAAAATTAAATTAATCATGTTCTATTAAAATGTTTGTGGGTTTGTTTATAATTTCTATTGTTTTAGAGATTGTTTGTGTTGAATTATCAGTAAAAGTTACTTCCAATGTAATTGTGTATGTGCCTGCGTTTGCGTAAGTGTGTGTAGGGTTTAGTTGTGTGGATGTTTGGCTGTCGCCGAAGTTCCAAGCAACGGATTGAATGTCGGCGGTGTTTGAAAGTTGAAATGTTGTAAGATAAGTTTGACATAAACCGGAAACTGTAAAATCTACACTTGCCACAATTTCATCGGCTCCGCAATAAGGGTTTGTATTATTTCTTATTTCTCCGTCAATATCGTCTGTAACTTGTAATATCGGATTGTTTACTTTTAAAAAGTCTTGTCCTGTTTGTAAGTGCAAATCGGTTGGTGATAAGAATGATACGTCTTGAAATATTGAATGTTGGTCTTGATTAAATGTTGATTTCCATTGTGCTGTGGTATAATAATTTGAAGTATATCGGTTTGCAAAATACGTTGAAGTTGTGTAATAAGTATTATAATCAAGGTTAAGTCCCGATATACTTGAAGACGAAATACTTACAACAGGATTTCCTTTGTAACTTATGAAAATGTTGTTTTGTAGAATATTCCCGCTGTGCGGTCCAAAAAAATGTATCATTCCGTTTGATGCTTCATTGACCGCATTTCCTTTTATTAGGAAAGTATTGTTATATGCTTTTGAATTTCGTGCATTCCAAAAACGTATTCCGTTAGAATATGAATTCGATTGAATAACAACCATGTTATTTCTAAAAATATTACTCAAACTTGTTGTCGCAAAATATTGTAAACCATTAGTATTTTCATAAGAACCATTCGAAATAAGATTTATACGATTTTTTTCAACTGTGATATTTGTAGAAGATGAAATATTAATTCCGTGTAGTTCTCTAATAGAATATCCGGTTAATGTGTTTTCTGTTATCAATATACCGTCTGAAAAACTGTTGGCACTTATACCTGACATACAAAAATTTTCCAGATAATTATCTTTCACAAGGGCAAAGTTGGTATTTGATAAATCACAAGAATACGTTCCGTTTAAAAATTGATTGTTAGTAATTTGCAATGTATCACAGGTTTGTGCTTTGAATACGTTGTAATAGAAAGTGGTTGCAGTCGAATTTGTGGCAATAAATTTATTTCCTGAGAATTTTAGATTACGACAATAATTCAATCGAATGCAGTGCATTGTTGTATCTGTTATTGCAAAGGATTGAACTCTTGCATTTTCAATCGTCATATCGTAAAATCGTAAATAGGCGGTTGTATCCAAAATCATTACTGCCGTTTGTCTGTTCAGTGTAGATTTAAGTTTTACATCGGTATTCACCCCGCTTGCACTCCGAAAAGTTATCGTATCAGTTGCCGAACTACCTGTAATATAAGGAATTGTAATTTGTTCGTTGTATGTTCCCGTTGCCACATCAAAAGTTACTGCATCGGAAATTCCGCCACATTTTAGGGCTTCAACGGCATCTGTAAAACTGTTGAAATTGCGGGATGCGGTTGGTTGTGTGTTGTTTATGGTATAAAGTCCGGCAAGTGTGGGGCATTGCGGATTACTTTCTATAAATGTTGGAAAATGATAAAAAAATTGGTTGAACTGAATATTTAGTAGCACTAAATTGCAAGCAATACCACTTTGGTTCGGCTCGCTGATAACCGAAAGTATCGGATTAGTTGCGGAACCGCCTGCCAGATAAATTCGCCCGTCTGATGCAAGTTGAAGTGTAGAATAGTGATTTGTTGATAAATTTGTAATTTCTCGTGATGTAACATCATATTGCTGAAAATGTTCTTCCCCACTGAAATAAAATTTTGTTCCGTCGGGTGAAAATGAAAATGCATAATTTGCAGCATCGACTATATCAAAATTTTCGGTCAATATGCCTGATGATTTATTAAAATTCAGTATAGTTGTCTTCACCCAATTATAATTGATTTCTTCAATCCATGTAGCATAATGATTTCCTGTTGGTGAAAACTTTGCATAATATTGAGTATGAGGTGTAAATAAACTACTTACTACCGCTGATGTAATTCCATTCGCTGTAATTTGATAGGCATAATAATTTGAGTTTGTTCCACCTTGTAAGACTAACCAAACATCTTTACCGTTTGAGTGGTGCGTGGCTGCTATTCCAGTGCTTACACTTTGGCGTAACAAAATATTTTTTGTAGTTACTTCACCAAGCCCGCTTTGTAAACTCATGTCAATTATGGAATAATAAACATCTATCCAACCGGTTCCACCATTATAATCTGATGTAAATAAATAGTATTGCGTATCGCTTTCAGGTTTTGGTACAACGATAGAGCCTTGGCACAAACCGCCTATATCTTTTATTCCTGTTCCGTTGGACATTACTTGGTGATTTCTATTATACACCGTTCCTGAATAAAAATAGCATATCAAGTTACCGTTTAAATTGCTAATTTGAGTTGTTCCTTCGGTTGTTTGAACTGCGGAAAAAGTTTTTGTAGGCGGAAATGTTGAAAAATCAAGACCTTCGTTCCACCCACAACACCAATTTCCAAGACGAGGATTTTGAGCAATGCTTATTGATGCAAATGAAATTAAAACTATAATTAATAATAATCTACTCAAATTCTGTAATTTTAGTTACCGCTAACGTTTATATAACCACACCTCCGAGGTGTGGTTATTTCTTTTTTATTCGTACTATAAATTTCTCTAACATCTTGTAAATAAGTATTTTATTATAAGTGTATTTTTTTATAAGGAACAAAAACCACACCTTTCAATTGAGTGTGCTTTTGCGACCAAAAACCACAACTTTTGTAAAATAAAAGTAGTTTGTTAAGGTGGTTTTTCCAAATTATTTTGGGTATTTTTAATATCTAGCTTATCGAGTGGGCTTGTAATTTTATAATTTTTGTTGATTGCCATATATGTGTATCTTTCCGTTGTTTTAATATTTGAATGTCCAAGTAACTCTTGTATATATCTAATATCTACGGCATTTTCCAGTAAATGAGTGGCAAACGAATGCCGAAGCGAATGCGGCGTAACATGTTGTAGCATGTTTGCTCGTTTTTACGGATTGACGAACAAATTTACCCGGCAGTGCCAGTCTGTTTTCAACATCCTTGTACCTGAATTTTTTTACTCCTGTTTCCATGGCTATTTATTCTCACATTTCACAGCTTCGCCCCTTTACGCACATGGGTAAATCTGTAATGCATTGGTATTGTGGATTTAAGTATAGATTTTTAACTGCAATCAAAATAAGTCATGGCTGTTTGTTTTATTGCAACAATGCTTATTGTTTATGCCATTAACTTTATACTTGCGTACTAAATAATTGATATTAAAATATTTAGATATCGGTTAAGTCCTGAAAATACCATTGTATTTGAGCTAACAATTTAGGCGATTCTTTTTACTTAGTCAATAGCGTAAGTAAAAATATTGGTACAAATGGCTAATTTAGATAGTTTCTAAAGTAGATAATGTGTGAGGATAAGTTTTTGGGCATGAATCAAAATCATTTCTTAAGCCGGAAAATTACCTGCGTTGATGTATCGCTTTTGGAGATAGGGAAAAACTTTGGTTAATGCCACCGGTTTGTGGCTTTTTAGGATTCCGATGCAAAGAGAAGCTTCTGCTTCAGCTTTTGCTTGTGCCAGGCCCCAAAATGCTTTTCTTGGATGATTCAGTTGCTCAGTATTTCGTGCATTCAGATTCAATGCCATTGGTTTTTTTGCGCAATAAGGAATAGTTGGCTCGGTGGTGGCAAAATCTTTCTAGAAATTAGATGAATGCCACCTTTTTAAGTTGTGTATCAGCGGAATTTTATGCATTAAACTCTACTTGTGTAGATATTTTCTTAAAGCAGTTCCAGGTTTAGTCCGGCATTTAGAAAAATTAGATTCTCACCATAAAATTGCTGGAATTTCATGCCGGCAATCCCTTTCATTTTTAATACCCCTTTTTCGAATATCACTTTTTTAAACAAAAAATGGGCGTTGATGTAGGGAATGCTTGCATCTGTGGCTTCAGTAACTGCCTGACGGTAGTTTATTTCGATGGCATTATTTAGATTTCCGAATCCGGCATAATAGGCTAATGTAAAGGCGGGATAGGAACTGCCCGAGTTTTTGTCGATAAAAGCGCCATAACCTGCTTGCATGGAATTTCCGCGAAATAAGCCTACATTAAATACGCCAAAAATATCGGTGGCGGTGAATACGGAGTAGCTGGTTTCGTTGGGCTGAAAGTATCTGTAATAAGAGCCAGCAAGGCCAATAATACCAATGGATGCGGAATAGTTTGGCGAAAATCCGAAAATTTCGTTCGACGGCATTCCACTGCCTAAAGCGTCTATTTCGAAACCAAATAGTTGAGGATAATCTTTCCGGTTTTCCATTAAATGGGTTTGGTGTTGAAAAAGCATCTCCAGGGCAATGTCGCCTGCGCAAGAGAAGCACAAATCGGCACAAGCATCGCCACCGCCTCCGGGACTGCCGAATTGTGGTTCTTCGGATGGCTTCTTATTTTTAGCGTTTTCTTCCGATTTTTTTGTAATGTTCTCTATTTGTGAAAATAATCTTGGTGCACTGATTATGAGCACTGTAATTAAGATGGCTATTTTTTTCATTTGGCATCCGATTTTGGTTTTATTGGCAATTTACAAAATATTTTGTTTATCACTAGCCATTTTTAATCAAATAGCAGTTTTTGGCTTATATATTTTCTGTTTTTTGTTTGATAAATATTTATCTGATTCATTTCTTGATAGATATCCTAATCACTATTTTTGTTGTCAAAGGCCGTTTTGAGCAATACCAAGGCTTTTTTAAGTATTTCGGCGGGTAATGCAATATTCATTCTGGCAAATCCACTGCCTTGTTCCCCAAACCAAATGCCCGGATTTAATGCCAGGCGGGCTTTGTTTACCAAGAAATCCTGTAACTGCTGGTCGTTCATCCCACATTGATTAAAGTCGAGCCAAAGTAAGTAGGTTCCTTCTGGTTTTGTAAGTTTTATATTGGGGAGTTCTTTTTCAAGGAAGCTTTCCACTATCTTGTAATTGCATTCTATATAGTCCATTAGCTCAGTAACCCACTGATGGCCGTTTTTATAGGCGGCAATAAGTCCGGTAGTTCCAAGCACATTGTCAACAAAGAGGTGCAAATCGGCTTGCTTTTGCAAAAATTTGTGTCTGATTTGCTCATTTTCGGCAATTACCATTGAGCTAATCATGCCTGCGACGTTAAATGTTTTGGTAGGTGCGAGGGTGGTAATGGTAATGGCTGCTGCTTGGGGCGAGATTGCGGCCATTGGAATATGTTTATGTGCTTTAAAAATAAGGTCGGAGTGAATTTCGTCCGACAAAATGATGATCTTGTTTTCGATGCATATTTGCGCGAGTTTTTCCAGCTCGGCTTTTGTCCAGACTCTTCCCACGGGATTGTGCGGACTACAAAACATGAGCATTTTGGTGTGTTCATCAATTTTAGCAATTAAATCGTCGAAATCCATCTCATATCTGCCGTTTACAAGTTTCAGCGGATTTTCGACCAATTGTCGGTCGTTTCTTAAAATGGACTCGAAAAAAGGGAAATATACGGGCGGTTGCACAATAATTTTGTCTTTAGGCTCCGAAAACGCCAGCACCGCCAGTGCTAATGCGGGTACCACACCACCAATGCCAATAATGGCTTCATGTGCGGGTTTCCATTGATGTTTTTGCCAAAGCCAATCCTGAATGGTTTGGTAATATTCCTGAGGTTTTATGGAATATCCAATAACCGGGTGCTCTAAGCGTTTTTGTATTCCCTGAATGATAAAATCGGGCGTTTCGAAATCCATATCGGCAACCCATAATGGAATTAGGTCTTTTCTGCCGAATTTTTCTTCCAGCATGTCGTATTTTACGCTATGGCTGGTTTGTCTGTCGATTATTTTGTCGAATTGATAGGCCATTATTCTATTTCTAAAATTAAAAATCGGAGCAATTGAAGGGCTGCGCTGGATGCCAAGCGCATGTTGATGTCTCTTTTGATGTTCATGGTATAAACTCTGGAAATCACTTTATCTTTCGAAGCAGCGACAATCCAAACAGTTCCCACAGGTTTTTCGGGAGTTCCTCCGTCTGGTCCGGCTATTCCGGTGGTGGCCACTGCAAAGTCGGTGTTTAGCCGTTTTATCGCTCCCTTGGCCATGGCTTCGGCCACTTCTTTGCTAACAGCACCAAATTTTTCGAGCATCTCGCCGGGTACGTCAAGCAGGGCCATTTTTGTTTCGTTGGCATAGGCTACTATACTTCCTTTGTAATACTGCGATGAACCTGCTATTGATGTGATTAATTGTGCAATAGATCCGCCGGTGCAGCTTTCGGCTGTTGCCATGGTGGCATTTTTTTGGCTCAGTATTTTTCCTATCGTTTCTTGCAGATATTCATCGTTATAAGCAAAAATGTATTTTCCGATAAGGGGCTGAAGTTTGTCAATTTGCTCGTTTACCATATTCTCAATATTTTGCTCGAAACTACTCACCGAAATTCGAAGTCTAACTGTTTCAGGCGATGGTAAATAGGCTAGTTTCATGTATTCTGGAAGTGCATCGGCCCAATCTTTGATTTTGTCGGCCAGCACAGATTCCGGCAAACCGTTGGTCATAACTGTTTTGTGGTATATTTTGGGTGTTTTGAACCGCTCTTTTAGTTTGGGAATTACTCTGCTGCTTGAAAGCTCTTTCATTTCGAAGGGAACTCCGGGAAGGGAGATAAATACTTTATCGTTTTTCTCGAACCACATAACCGGTGCTGTGCCAATGTGATTTCGGATTACGGTGCATTTTTCGGGGACCAGAGCCTGTAGTCGGTTATTTTCGCCCACTTGTCGGCCTTTTTGGGTAAGATAGGCGGTAACATCTGCCAATACGCCTTCGTCTATGCGCATGCCCGATTGAAAGTATTCTGCAAAGGCTGGTTTGGTAATGTCATCGGCTGTGGGGCCTAAGCCTCCGGTGGTAATGATAATGTTTGCGCGGCTCTCTGCGAGTTCGAGTGCCTGGAGAATATGCTCGCGATTGTCGGAAACCGAGGTAATTTGTTTGATGGCGAATCCGGCCAAATTGAGCTGCTGTGCCAGCCACGCTGAATTGGTGTCGATTATCTGGCCGATGAGTAATTCGTCGCCTATGGTTATTATTTCTACTTGTGCCATTTTATTTGATTTTAGGCACTAATGTAGAGAATAATATCTGTTTGGTAAAAATTTTTTATTTGGTTCAAAAATAAAGAGAATTAACCACATAGACACATAGAACACATAGAAAGAAGCGCATATTTGGTACAAAAAAAGAATTAACCACATAGAACACATAGAAAGAAGCGCATATTTGGTACAAAAAAAGAATTAACCATATAGAACACATAGAAAAAAGCGCCTATTTGGTACAAAAAAAGAATTAACCATATAGAACACATAGAAAAAAGCGCATATTTGGTACAAAAAAAGAATTAACCACATAGAATACATAGAAAAAAGCGCATATTTAGTACAAAAAAAAAGATTTAACCACATAGATACATAGAACACATAGAAAGAAGCGCATATTTGGTACAAAAAAAGAATTAACCACATAGAACACATAGAAAGAAGCGCCTATTTGGTACAAAAAAAGAATTAACCACATAGAACACATAGAAAGAAGCGCATATTTGGTACAAAAAAAGAATTAACCACATAGAACACATAGAAAAAAGCGCATATTTGGTACAAAAAAAAGATTTAACCACATAGACACATAGAACACATAGAAAGGAGAGAAAAAAAATGTGCTCTATGTGTCTATTTGGTTAAAAAATAAATAATTCCTGAAACGACTACATTTTTTATTGCCCAAACGCCTTATTCAGCAAATCAACAATCTTCTCTCACCATTTATTCTTTACTTTTTCGGCAAAACCGAGTAAACCATCAATATTTAAGGTTTGATTATCGTCGAGTATCACTTTACCATAAAAACGACCAAATACCTGATGCTGATCAGAAAGAATAATACCCAAATTTGTGTTAGAAGCTCTGTCGAGAATGGGCACAAAATCGAGTTCAAAGCGTTGGTTGTTGCTTGTAAACTTCCATGTTTTCAAAAAACTGTCTTCCGGAATCAAAAAATTTACCTGCTCCAGTTTATGCGCCTTTCCTTTATAAAAAAGCATATTCTCGGTTGCCGCCGAAGTGTTGCCAAATCCATAACCAATGTTAAATCCAAAAGGCTCATTATTTACCAAGCCTGAGGCAGAGCCCCAATACCACGTGTTGTTATATGTCCAAACGCCACGCCCCCAATCGAGCACGCCAAAATCAGTTTCCGGCAAAAATTCTTTTTTAATTGCACCCAATTGAAAATTTCCTTTGGCAGGCATACAATTTATTTTCTGATTATAATAAAATGCTTTTTTGTTTTTATCGAAAGGTGTGGCAATAACCATGCTGTCCATGTTTTCGGGTTGTGCTAATTCTATTTCCGCACTAAGGCTGTCGTTTAGTCTAAACTGTTGCCAATTTACCTGCAAAATTCGTTTTCCGGGCAGTCGTTTATACTGAATTTTAATTTTTTTTGTATCAAGCATTATATTTCCAATTTCCGAAGTTTCGGGCATTAGGAATTTCCCCATTGGAAAAGGAGTGATTTTAGAAGCAGAGTATTCTGTTTTTTTTACAAAATCGAAAACCGTAGCTGCCAGAAATCCCATGTATCCGTTGTCGGCAACAGTAAATGCCACTCCATGGTTTTGTGCCAGAATACAATAATAATCCCATTCTTTTATTCTGAATACAGGTGCTTTTATTTGCGCCCTATGATAGTTCCAAAGTAATTTTCTGGCCCATCCGGGGTTAATTATGCTTCCGTGGGCATCTAGTAAATCTTGTTGAGTTGTTATTTCGTTTTGAGTAATCATTTTATTTATCATTTAGGAGGTATTTTTTTATTTTAGATTTAAGTTCATTTTCCATAATTGGCTTGGTAATATAATCATTAAAAATATGTTGGTATTGCTCAATTTCGTGTTTTAGTGCGTAAGCCGACTGTGCAATGAGCGGAAGTGCCGGAAAAGCTTTCCTGATTTCTATGGCAGCTTTGTATCCATCTAAAACAGGCATTTTAATGTCCATCAACACCAGAATTACATTTTTGTTATTGTAGCAAATTTCTATTGCTTCGGCACCGTTTCGGGCGTGCAGAATCTGAATTTGGGGAATAAAACCAAACAGAATTTCTTCGAGAATCAAGTAGTTGTATTCTTCGTCTTCGGCCACCAGCACCGTGTATTTTTTGTTGTTAGATTCCGTTTTTGTAATAATATTTTTAACAGGCTTGTAGGGTATAGTAAAATAAAATGAAGAACCTTTGTCTGGCTCAGACTTAACCCAAATCTTGCCGCCAAGAAGCTCCACAAAGCCCTTCGAAATGGAAAGACCTAAGCCCGAGCCTCCATAACTTTTGCTAATGGAATTATCTGCTTGCATAAACCGGCCGAATATTCGTTCTAAAAAATCGCCAGCAATGCCAATTCCAGAATCTCTAACGTAAAATTCGAGCATGGGATTATCGGAATTATGATTAATATACTGATAACCAAATTGAATATATCCACTGTGCGTAAATTTTAAGGCATTCGAAATTAAATTGCTCAGAATTTGGTTTAATTTGGTGTAATCGGAAAATACGTCCACTTCTTCGTTTTTAAGTCCTTGTTTTACAAAAAAATCGATGTTTCTATCGCCAATTTGTTGTTTAAAGATAGTGAACAGATTTATCAACAAACTGTTAATATTTATCTCTTCCAGATTAATTTTTTCCTGATTGGTTTCGAGTGCAGCTACTGTAAGAATATCGGAAACAATAGAAATAAGCTGTTTGGTGCTTGCTTGAATAATGGAAATAAAGGTATCGCGTTTTTCTTCCGACAGATTTTTTTTTGCCAGCATATTTGTAAATCCACTTATTGCATTGAGCGGAGTTCTAATTTCGTGCGACATGTTTTGCAGGAATGCCGTTTTTAGCTTGTCGCTCTCTTCGGCCATCTTTTTTGCGAGCAATAGTTCTTGTTCTTGCTCTTTTCTCCAGTGAATATCGGTATGGGTGCCGGCCATTCTCCCGTTCGGCTTAGGCTCCTGCCTAAGTCGCCAATATTTTTCATGGCTTTTGCCATTATTTACATTGTTTTGCATAAAAAATCAACTTTTAAAATATCTGGTAAATTGTCTAAACTAGCATAATTTCGTGCACTCAAATATAAATATTCTACATCATTTATATTCCCGTTCGGCTTAGGCTCCTGCCTAAGTCGCCAATATTTTTCATGGCTTTTGCC